>CAIRTT010000595.1 GCA_903881535.1 uncultured Armatimonadota bacterium | reverse complement strand
CTATGCGACTATTAAACCCGATACTGATGGCAAACCTCCACGCGCTCACCCAGTGGAAACCATCTGCTTGTTTGCTTAGGGATGACCCGTCAAAATGCGTTGCTGTGCCATTTCAAAGACAGCGGTACCAATGCCTTTGTCCCTTGCCTGCTGCCAAAAAGTTGTGGCTTGATCGATGTTGCCCTGATTAAACGCGGTGTCGCCCTGCTGCAAAAGTGCTTGGGCATCCTGTGCGTTTTTCTCATTCTGCTGCTGAAAATCCTGTCCCGTCGTAGATGGTACATCGGAGCGCTGTGGAGCTGGGAAATTTTGCGTTCGGTCATTCTCAGGAGCGGGTGCGGGTGTCGCCCCTCCCTGGCTCGCTACGATTTCTGCAACCTGAGCACGAAGCTTAAGCAGGTTTGCATCCGCCGGGCGAATCAGAAGACCCTCATCAAACCATTTCAGAGCTGACGCAAAGTCCTGCTTTTCTTTCGACTGTTCCGCGAGCCCGATATAGCAAAAAACTGTGCCATCTTCAGCCTTAAGCTTTGTCTCCGCCCGCGTTCCCGGTGCAAGGCGCACCTGCTGAAAGAGCGGAAGCGCGCCGGCAAAGTCCTTGGCGTTATAGCGAGTGCTTGCTTGGTTATAGGTGTCATCCGATGAATCCGCCGCAATCCCCGCACCCGCGCGGCTGGTGGCCGAACGGAGCGCAATCGCCCCAATTCCAAGGCCGATCAGGACCACGACAACCCCAATCACGGCGACAAACACGCGGTTTCCGGACATCCCACCAGACTGCGGCTGCACAAATGCTTGTACTGGCGCCGGCTGAGAGGCCTGTTCCGGAGCCACAAAACCCGTGTTCGATGCCATTCGAGTACGGTCTGCCGCGAGCTGTGATGTTTGATTTGCCATCGATGGCGCTGCCATAACAGTGCGGTCCGCTGCTTGCCAACCTGTTTGCTGCTGCCTTGCAAAGCTGCTGTTTGCACCTGGCATTCCACCCGAAAGCGCAGCCTTCATTTGCGCCGCACTCACAAACCGCTGGCCGGGATCCTTTTGCGCCGCCATTTGGATCACTGCGTTTATAGATGCCGGCTGATCGTGCAGCGGTGGGACCGGCTCCGACATGATGCGGTAAACAACCGTCTCAAGCGCTTCTCCCCAAAACGCTTTACGCCCACTGAGCATCTCAAAGAGCACCAAGCCAAGCGAGAAAATGTCTGTGCGCGCATCCACCATCGCGCCGCGGATCTGCTCCGGTGCCATATACGATGGCGTGCCAAAGACCTGCCCTGCAACCGTGATGGTTTGTTCACCAAGCATCCGGGCGATGCCAAAGTCGGTGATCTTGACCGTGCCATCCGGGAGGAGGTGGATGTTATCTGGCTTGATATCCCTGTGGACAATTTGCCGCGCATGCGCATACTCAACGGCATCGCATAATGCGCTCAGAATCCGGATGGCTTCCTCGGTCGGTAATGGGCCCATCCGTGAAATACGGCTCTTCAGCGTCTCACCTTCGAGATACTCCATCGCGATAAAGTAGCGGCCATTATCCTCGCCAAAGTCGAAAATGGTGACAATTCCGGGGTGGCTGAGGTTGCCCGCCGCCCGTGCCTCGCGGAAAAAACGGTCAATCCGCAAGCGGCGCTCCGGCTCCTGAACGCGAACATCGAGGGCCAGCTCCTTCAGCGCAAGCTTGCGCCCGAGCTGCGGGTCAAATGCCTCGTACACGATGTCATTGGAGCGCGCGATTTCCCGCGTGATCTGATAACGGCCGATGGTCACTCGGTGACCTCAGCTGCGCTACCATCTCTAAAATTATCGATGCTGTCAATCCGTACCAACACACAGGTGCTGTTGTCCGCGCCGCCCATGAGGTTGGCCGCATCCACGATGTCCATCGCCGCTTGGGAAAGCGACTTTCCGCTCACAATAGCCGCGATGTTATCGGTTTGCATGTAGCGCGTGACACCATCCGAGACGATGACAAAGACATCCCCCGCTTGGACGGTGATCTTCTGGATGTCGGGTCCGGGCATCCCTTCCATCCCTAGACAACGCGAAATCACATTGCGATAACGGCTTTGCTCGGCCTCATCCCGGGTCATCGTGCCGGCGCGCACTTGATCCTCAACCCAGCTGTGATCCTGTGTCAGCTGCTCAGGTTCGGCCCCCGACCGCAACAAATAGGCGCGTGAGTCACCGACATGGGCGATCGTCGCGACATCATCGATGAGGACCAACGCCACCAGCGTGCTGCCCATCCCCTGGTACTCGGGATGCTGCTTAGTGGCATCCACCAGTTTGTCATTCGAATGCATAATCGCGGCGGAAAGCGCGGTGGTTGCATCGATGTCGGTTGCGAGGAAGTAGTCACGTAGCAAAAAACGAAGTCCGAATTCGCTGGCGCGCTGACCCGCGGCGTGGCCGCCCATGCCATCCGCTACCGCCCAGAGACGCCCACGGTTTGCCAGCAAATGTGGCATTTCGGGGTCAAACTGGTCGTACTTGTCTTCGTTATGCTCCCGCTGCATCCCGATTTCCGTGCGCCCCGCCCATGACACACGGCACTGCTTGTCTGGCTCACGACGCCCGGTGCCCGGCAGCTCATTCAAAAATGGAGTTGGGTCAAACTCCAGCGTCTGCGTGGATGAAATATCCTGATTCATCGGAGCATCTCCCTAATTTTCCATCACGCGATGCAGCATTTGAACGCGCGGTAAAACGCACTGAAGGCGTACTTCTGTGTGCCATTGAGCCCATGCATAGATTAGCGATTCACCCGCTTTGTGCTCTTCCGTCACCAGCTGCCATCCGCCATGTATGTCGCGCACTCGAGGAGGGCATCGATTCCCTCACAAAGCGGTCGTTTGATCACCACTTGTAGAACAGGGATGCCAAGCAAGACGCAAAGAAAGCGTATTCCTGTGCGCTGGATGGCTTTCACAAACGTGAGTGGCGTGCCGTTTTTGCGCAGGACAATCGTGCCTGTGCAATGGTTTCCAATGGTCCGGCCGGTGACCGCAAGGTTCCACGCGGGTGCGAGCACGGCCGCAAAGAGCAACATTAATGTCCCGCAAAGAGCCGTTGCCGCCTGGCTCATGTGTCCTATGAGCACCCAGACCAACAGCGTGGATGCCAACAGCCCAAGCATTGCATCCACATAACCCGCAATCCAGCCGCGTTGTCCGTGCGTCTCGACCATCCGCTCCGCTGGCAGCAACGGGAGAATTTTATTAACCGGCTCTAAGCCTTGAGGCGCACATTCGATGCAGTAATCCATGCCACGAAAAATCACGACACAGGGTTCACACAGTCGCTTGCCGCAGGTGAGGCAGCTGGTGATCGAGACGCGCTTACGATGGACATCGCAGACCAGTTCAGGCAGAGGACTCATGCGCTCTCCGGACCACGGAACAGATATGTCGTTGCCCCGAACTTCACGCGATCGCCGTTGTTTACAATCATCTCTGAACCCGGAGTCAGCTTCTGGTCATTTACAAATGTGCCATTTGTGCTGTTTTTGTCCACCACAAATGTCTGACCGTTTCTCCAAACCAGCTCAGCATGCATCCCGCTGATGAACTGGTCATCTGTGATGCAAAGCAGGTTTCCAGGACGCCGACCAACCGTGAACATCGTGTCGGTGATTGGGATGACACGGCCATCCTTTGCCAGCAATGTGGCACGTTTGTCTCCAGCCGCAGCAACCGCGAGGGGTTTGACCTCAGGCGTTGCCGGCAGGGCACCGGCGCGAGCGGACACAGGGATGACAAGCGTTCCCTTGATGGCACCAAACTGAACGGTTGAGCCATTTTGTGCGAACACAGAGACACCTTTTCGCAGTAGCTGGCCATCGAGGAGGGTTCCGTTGGTTGAGCCGGCTTCCGTGAGACTGACATTTCCCGCATTGTCGACGGTGATCGTGGCATGGAGTCGTGAAACGGATGCATCCGGCAGCGTGATGCCCGCCGCATCCCGGCCAATGGTGACCGTTCCAGCTAGCTTAAATGTCTGCCCGGACTGAAGGTGGAGCTCAGGGCCGCTATGTGTCCCGGGCATCGGACCGGGTTTCGTCCCCGACTGGAGTCCGCAGCGCGTACAAAAGCCTTCGCCGATGACCGCTGGCGTTCCGCAGAGCGCACACGGAGCCAGCTGAAAGGCCATCGTGCGGTTCGCCTGTTCCGCTGCTTGACCCGTCATAATCGCACCACTGGTCGGTGTTGTTGGGGGCGCGCTGGCACTCCCCATTTGTGTCTGCGTGAAGCGGGCCGTACGCTCAGCGGCTTCTTCCGCAGCAAGGCGTACATCGATCAAGTGTCTGGAATCCGGATCCTTGAGCGTATCGAAGGCAGCTTTTAGTGCCTCAAAACGCACGGTGTCCGATGCGGCAGTCGCGATCAGATCACGAAAGCGCAACCGTATTTCAGAGTCGGTTGCCGAGTTTGGCAAGCCTAATGTCTGGTAAGGATTTTGCATTATGCGGGGCCTCCCGTTTTACCAAGGTCGAGTGCGTAGAGCGTCCCGACAAGCGTCTTCTCGAGGTGGTCCTGGTTGCCGCTCTGAAATGCACGAGTCGCATCCGCGACCTGCGCCGCCTCCTGAACACGCCCCGTCTGAGCAAGCATCGCTTGTGTCCGGTTCAGCATTTGCGTGACATCCACCGCGCTAAAGGACATCGTCCGCATCCTGTTGAGCGTTTTCTCCAAATCCAGCGCGGCTGAGTGTAGGCCGAGGGCGCTACTCACCGCTGGGTTACGCGGCGCGGCGGATGCATTTGGAGCATCCGCAAACTGCACGATGGCATCCGCGCTTGCACGGAGTGGTTGGCGCGTTGCCGGAGAGCTCGCATCCACGCTGGCCTTCAAAATACGGTACGTCCCAGTCCCACGCGGCCCGCTCGTTATCGTGACCAGGCGCTCGATCGTGGTGCCTGCCTCGATATCGGGGAGCATCGGGTCACATTCTCCACAAATCTGGTTGTTATCCGGCAGCTCAAAGCGCAGAACGGCCTTTGTCGCAACCACGGACATCGCACCGGTTAGTTCGCGTTGGAATGCAGCCGAAACCTGTCCCGCATGCGCGATGTAGGTGTAGTTGCCACCACCGGTACGGGCAATCGATGCCATTAAGTCTTCCTGATAGTCCGGCCCAAAGCCCATCGCGCTGACGACAACGCCTTGTGCGCGGAGCTGTTCGACCTGACGGAGGATGCTCGCCGGGTCTTTTAGACCTGCGGTCGGTTCGCCATCGGTGAGGAGGATGAGGCGGCTTGCGTAGCCGGTCAGCGGCACGGATGTGACTTGAACGCCGCCAGCGTAGAGGCCATCGAAGAGGTTGGTTGTGTTCCCGGCGGTGATGCGGTCGATGTAGGCCGAGATGATCTCCGGGGATGTGACGTGCTTTGCGGGGAGCACGATGTCGACATTTTCCTCAAAGGTGACGATCGACAAAATATCCGATGGCCCAAGCTGCGCTACGACGTGTTTGCAGGCATCCCGGACGGCAGCGAGCGGCTGACCATCCATCGAGCCGCTGCGGTCGATGACCAAACACAGGTTTAGCGGGACGCGCGCGCCGCTGACGGGCTGGCCACCGCCGATGATACGCAGCAGAACCTCCGTTGTGGTGGCTTCGCCGGCGTGTGCGGTGGTACGTCCAGTGATGACTTCCAAGCGGATGGCGGGTGCATTTGGAAGGCTGGGATTTCCTGGTGGATGGTTTGGGAGCTGGTCGAGTCTGATGGTTGGGTCCATGGGATAGTGGTCCTTTTGTCGCGTGGGCTATTCGGCCCGGAGGGTGGTTGCCCCGATATGGATGGTGTCTCCGGAGACGAGCTCCTGTTGGTGGATACGTTGGCCGTTAATAAATGTGCCATTTGTTGAGCCGCAGTCTTCAACGAGAATCTTGCCGGCTGGGCTGTAAATGCGAATGTGTCGGCGGGAAAGCTTGTCATCGGCGGCGATGGGAAAGTCAGTGGATGCGGGGTCGCGTCCGATGGTGATGTCACCGTTTAGTGGGATGAGCTGGCCGGCCGCGGGCCCGCCCGTGATCCGTAAGGTTATTGGGTTTGCGGCTGCCTGCATTGGCGCGGTGGTGAAGCTTTGCTGGGTGGCTTGGCTTTGCGCTACGGGAATGGCCGCGGGGGCGGCGCGGGCGGCTTCCGCCGGGATGCGCTGCGTGTACGCGGTGACATTTCGGAGCTGGAAGGTGAGGTTTGCTGTCCCGATACTGATGCGGTCTCCGGGGCGCAGCACATGACTATCCCCAATGCGCGTGCCGTTGACAAGCGTTCCGACCGGGCTCTGCCGGCGGTCGCTCAGCATCCAGGTTCCATTGACCTTCTGCAGTAGCGCATGGCTTTTCGCAATCTGTGGGTCGCCGTAGAGCGGGATGCCATCGAGTTCTGAGCGGCCAAGCGTCATCGAATCCTGGTCTATGACAAAGTCACGGCCTTCATTTCGTCCAAGCTCAAGGCGTAGCCAGGCTTCTTGGAGGAACTGCTGGACAAGGCCGATAAACAGGCCGATGCTGGCGCCTGTGGTGGCAAAGCCAATCATTCGGCTGACCGCGCCGACTTTGAGGGTTGGGAGCAGATACGGGACGCATTCAAAGAGCAAACCACCCAGAAATCCGCCGAGCAGACCACCGATGGCGCCATTGCGTCCGGTTTGCACACTGCGCGTCCGGAAGCCATCCCCAAGGCCAATAAAGCCGCCAATCATCATCCAAGCAAGCCCACGCGCGATGACATTTCCCAAAAACTGCGCCGGGTTCCGAACCGTCGCGGCGTAGAGGGGAGCCATTAACGACATCCCGAACTGAACGCCAAGAAATGCGCAAAACGCCCCAGCGCCAATCGCTAGTGGCAGGATGCGGTAGAACTGGCGGCGTCCAGACAGCATGTGTTGCGCTGCAGCGAGGAGGACACCGAGCAGCGTCCCGAAGGCAACGGTTGCGAGCACATGCTGGCGCGCCTGTTCGGGTGTGAGCCCAACGGTGATTTCCGGGATAGGGATGATGCGAAACACATCCGTGATCAGCACCGTGATAAACGCCGCGACGAGGCCGGCGATGGGCAGCAGGGTTAGCCGGGATGCTAGATTCACGCATCCACCTCGACACGGAAGCGCTGCGCACCAACGACCAGCGTGTCGCCGGCGACAAGCTGAGCGGAACCGGTCACGCGGGTCGAATTGACAAATGTCCCATTCGATGAACCCTTGTCAGTAACCGTGTAGCTGCCTTCCGGGGAGCACAAAACCTCGGCATGATTACGGCTGATGGTTTGGTCATTTGCGAGTGGGATGTTACAGCTCATTTCCCGGCCGATGGTCATCATTCCTGAGAGTTTGAAACGCTTTCCGGATGCCTGGCCATCCGTTGCAACAAGGACGAGCGGTCCGCTTGCGGTGATTCCAGCGGTTTGTGATTGCGCTGCTGTGCCGGGTACCGGGGATGGAAGCGTATCCAAACCGGGGAGTGGCGGTAGTGAGGTAGCTGTATTTCCTGGGCGCTGGGCCTGCGGCACTGGATCGGGGTCTTTGGGGAGCGTGACACCGGCTTTCGTCAGCATCCCGACAACCGTGAAGCCCTTGTTCTGCGCATAGCGGAAGCCTGTGTAACCGATGGCGACTGCGATCAGAATACCAATCCACCCGGATGACGCATCCTGTTGCGGAGCGGCAGGTTGCTGAACGACAACGGTCACGGGAGCTGCGGGCGGCGGCGTTACAACAGGCGGCGGGGTTGGCTCTTGCTTTACCGACGTTGCCATTTTCCCAGCATCCACTGGAGGTTTCAGGGTCTTTACTGCGCCAGAATTGGTAGATGTCGGTGCTCCGGATGGCGTTGTAACAGGTGGTTTTACACCCGCAGTCGGCTTTTCCGTAGGCGCTGGCGTCGAAGCGCGTGTAGGTTTGTCTTGATGAGGGGGTCTTGAGATCGCGGCGCCAGCAAAGCACGCGATGATACACACCGGCATTAGGCCCCGCTGGAATCTGTTCAGTCTATCCATGGCGATGTATCCTCTCCCGCAGCAATCCGCATCCAAGCAGCGCCGATGCAGTCACAAATGTCGCTGGCCGTTGTATTCATCAGACCGTTTTTTGCCGCCGCAAGTTCCCCGGCGCGGGCATGGAGTGTTGCGCCTGCAACGGCTGCGGTGTGTGGTTGCAACCCTTGGGCGGCAAGCGCGGCGATGATTCCCGTTAGCGTATCTCCCGAACCAGCCGTTCCGAGTGCGGGTGTGCCTTTGCGGATGATATCGGTGCGCACTCCCTCTGATGCCACCAGTGTACGGGTGCCTTTAAGCAGGACGGTTGAGTGGGTTCGTTGAGCTAGCTCGCGGACAGCAGCAATGCGGTCACAATCCCGGCTTTCAACACCGTAAGCCGCCGCAGCCTCACCCGGATGCGGGGTCAGAATCGTTTCCCGACCTGCGGATGCGCGCTCTTTAAGAAGTAGCGGGGATGCGGCATAAAGCGCATCGGCATCGATCACGACCGGGCCGGTGAACATCTCCAGAACAAACGCGACGATGGCAGCTGTTTCATCGGTGCGACCAAGGCCGGGGCCGATTGCGATGCAATCTGTGCGCGAAATCCGTTTTAGGATTTCCTGCTGCGTTGCTGTGAATGAGAGCGTGCCATCTGGCTTACTGGGACAGGACACGTAAATGGCTTCCGGGAGAGTTGCGGCGGCGAGCTGGCAGACAGATTTTGTGGAGATGAGCGTCGCGTAGCCGGCGCCAGCGTGCATCGCTGCGCGCAGCGTTAGTAACGCAGCCCCTGGCATCGCATCCGAGCCGGCGATCACCATCACCCGGCCATGCGATCCCTTGTTGGCATCCCGGTGCTGAACGCGCACAGGAAGAATTCTACGGACATCGGCAAGACACTGTAAGATTGGCGCATCTGAGAGCAACGACGTATCGATCACCGGGAGCGCCAGCGGTGCGATGCAAAGCTTTCCCGTATGCCCCGCGCCTGTAAAGAGAATGTTGCCACGCTTGGGGGCGATAAACGCGATAGTTACATCCGCTTGAATGGCACCATCGTAGACATCCGCCGTATCCGAATTG
>CAIRTT010000594.1 GCA_903881535.1 uncultured Armatimonadota bacterium | reverse complement strand
GGGAAGCTGGGTCATCCCGAGCGGAGAAATCCGCCCGGGAGTACGCACGCCAGCGGTCTGGATGATTACATCACACGGTGAGTAACCGTCAGTTGTTCGTCTGCAGCTTTTCGATGACATCCTGCGACACGACGGGTTCAGCCGGCTTGTTGCGTTTACCGGTCAGCTTTGCAACGCGATGCAAATAGCAGTCCTTCTCCCATGCACGCCGGCGCAAAAACTGCAGCCGGGTGTAGCCTGGCAGCGTTGGTTCCGTAGAAAAGTCCAAATCAGGTCGGTCATACACTGGCCGATCCCATTCGTATTGCTCATCACAGAGGTCGAGGCGTGGATAGTACGGGTCTCCATCGGGTTTGTTTGCCAAAAGCTGTACATAAGATGGATATTTCCAGTGGAATCCCTGCTTAGATGATGCACTCTTTACACCTGAATTGGCGATGGACTTGACCTCATAAGTTTCTTCTCTTGTGATACTCCTGTAAAGCAGCTGGTCGTTCAGCGACCTGTAGTACGTATCCATCGTGCGCCGAATTCTCTCTCTATGCTTCAGTGCGATTTCTGTAGCGGTTACTGGGTTTGCGCTGCCTTTTGAAACCATCTGGAAATGTGGATACAGCTCGGGGCCTGGCTCCACCCATCCAGCATTACAGCCGAAGAAGAACAACTTCGGGGCGTAAATGCCATGAAAGGCGCTCCAGGATGAACGAATCCACTCAAGGTGGAGATCGATCTGAATGAACATCCCGAACTCCCACGCGCGAAAACGTTTATATTGCTGAGGCAGCCAGCCGGTTGGAAGCAGCTCATAGTCAAAATCAAGATACTTGACATCATAGTGTGGAGTGTCCCATTCATGACGTGTTGGATGTTCATACGGCAGGTTCCGCGTGTCATCGAATGGTATGGGCCGCCACATATTGCCGATGAAAATGCCATCGTTGTTGATGTCCGTGCACATTGTTAGCGAGTTTACAAAGCCATTTTGAAATGGAAAGCGGGCTATTTCTATGTCGGATGCTGATCGTTTAATCTGTGCGAGAATTGATTCCGGTAATGGGGGAACGCCGTAGGTTTCCCTCGGCTCGGTTGGCGTGGTTGTCTCAGTGTCATGCTTAGTCATGGTGAGTGTCCGATGCGGTTAGTAGCCATCAGAAGTACTCATCCGGCTCCACATTTGAATCACTCTTCAGGCCCACCCTGTGACTTAAATATCGAAATCACCACCGCCGGCGGAAGCCAGCCATCCGGAGCTTTGCGAGGTTGACACAATACGCGCTGTAGCGGAGGTGCTGGATCCGTGTCCAAGCATCGGGTGTCGGAGACTTTGAAAAGTCCAACGAAAAGTCATCGTAGGCTGGCGTATCCCAGCAATACTGCTCCGCTTCAAGATCATCGCTCGATTCTTCCGAAAGGTCATCATCCGGGTAGTCATCAACCCGCCCACCCTTCAGGTTTTCCTTTTCCACATAGCTGGGAAGCCGCCAATAAAACAGTGGTTCGGACTCTGCTTTTGACACCGTGATTGGACTGTTCGCCCGTTCCTGGATGATCTGTGGGACAACGAGGGGACTACCGGGTTGACCGCTGGCTACGGCACGCTCCCGCTGCTTTGCCAGAGCGGTACGTTTGCGGATCAGCGGGCGTAATTCTGTGTCAGGGATGGCAGATGGGTGTGGCCCCAGTGTTTCTACAAGAGACACGTAACGCTTCATATCTGGCTCAATCGTAAATGCATTACAGCCAAACAACACCGTAATG
>CAIRTT010000593.1 GCA_903881535.1 uncultured Armatimonadota bacterium | reverse complement strand
TTTTGTGCCCTTGGCAAAGTTAGGCATTTCAAAGACACCCATCGGGCCATTCCAGATGACAGTTTTTGCACCACGAATGACCGCAGCGAACTTCTCGATTGTCTCTGGGCCGATGTCAAGACCTTCCTGATCCGCTGGCATCGCAGTGTTTGAGACGATAGTGCTTGGGGCATCGTTGCTGAATGCACTGGCAACCACAACATCAACAGGAAGAACCAACTTCTCGTTTCCGAGGAGGCTAGCACAGTATGGGAGCGAATCACTGTCAAGGAGCGACTTGCCGATTTCACGACCAGCGGCTTTGTTGAATGTGTACGACATCCCACCACCAACAATCAGCGAGTCTACCTTTGGAAGGAGCGCATCGATGACCTTGATTTTGTCTTTGACTTTGGCTCCACCAAGAATGGCGACAAATGGCCGTGCAGGTGTTGTAAGCGCACCGCCGAGGTACGCGATTTCTTTATCCATGAGGAGACCTGCAACACAGGGCTTGCCTTGTGAGCGAAGGACGGTCGCAACGCCTTCCGTGGATGCGTGTGCGCGGTGTGCTGCACCAAAAGCATCGTTGACATAGACATCGGCGAGCGTCGCGAGCTTTGCTGAAAGGTCAGCATCATTTGCTTCTTCAGCCGCCGTAAAGCGTGTGTTTTCCAGCAATGAAATGTATGTCGCGGCTGGCGTAACGGTTGCAATGCCAAGAGGATCCGCTTCGGTAGCCTTCGCGAGATGGACATCGGTGCCGATCAACATCTGGAGACGCTCAGCGATAGGTGCGAGGGAGAATTCAGCAGAAATCTTTCCCTTTGGGCGACCAAGATGGCTCATGACAACCAAGTGCGCACCAGCATCGAGGAGGGCCTTCAACGTCGGTACAGCCGCTGCAATACGACGGTCATCGGTGATGGTTCCATCGTCTTCCTGTGGCACATTAAAGTCAACGCGTACCAGTACACGCTTGTCTTGAACATCGATATCTTGGATGGTTTGCTTACTCATGTCGGCGCATTATACCGACCGTTGACTGCCCCCGTCGTTTACAAAGGGCCGTCTGGTCATAACAACGCGCAACTCACGCCCAAGTCTTTCTGGGAATCCAACGCTTGCCACGCTGATGTCAAGCTCAAAATCAGGGCCAAACAGCTCGTGTAACTCAGCCTCCGATGTCTGAAAGGGTGGTCCGATTGTGATGTCATCCGTGTCACGTGGCATCCAGTAAAACACGCCAATCACTTTGCCACCCGGGCGAAGGATTTCAGAACACGCTGATGCGTAAGCGGTGCGCATCGCGACGGGAATGGCGCAAAAACAGGTGTGCTCGATGACGACATCCGCGGATGCTGGATGCTCAGCAGCATGCTGTACAAAGTTGCCAAGAACAGGATGAACGACGGGGTTGCTATCGAAGCGTTTGCTTAGCAAAACGATGGCCTCTGGCGCGATGTCAATACCGATAACCGATGCGGGATTTGCATCAAGTAGTGCGACGATATCGTTACCGGTTCCGCAACCGGGCACGACCATCTTGGCATTAATGGGAATTTCGCCAAGAAGTTCGACTAAGACGGGACTTGGCATACCTTTGTCCCAAGGTGTGTTCGCATTGAGGTAAGCCTGGTTCCAGTCCATGTAAAATCTCCCAAACAAAAAAAAGCCCCCCTCGCCCTGATTTGGACGA
>CAIRTT010000592.1 GCA_903881535.1 uncultured Armatimonadota bacterium | reverse complement strand
GAAGTGGACAACATCCTCGGCGACGGTGCCGCCCGCCTCTTGCCCATCGTCACCGAGACGATGCGTGAGGTGAAGGAGAAGGTTGGGTTGGCGTAAAATCAAACCAATCCCCTGGACTGGAGTGAGCCGCCCAGGGGGTAAAGAACTGAGCCAGACAGGAGGGCCCGGGACAGTTCGTAGTCAATGCAGCCTTACGACTGCGCTCCCAATTTGAAACTAACGGTCACAAATCCTCAAGATTCAACGACCAGTTTCGTCCAGGCGAACGTACCTCTACAAGGATTGTTCCCCTCGGAAGCACTCGCTCCCCAACAAACCCGCTGTCATATGATTCTAAAAGTTCGAGAAGGCTCACGTTTACTGGCGCATTGAGCCACGAGTATTGTGTGCGTACAAATTTTCCATATGCCCGCAGCTGAAACTTTCCCCCAATCTCATATTCCCCGTCCGAAACTAGCTTTTTGTCTGACGCAACTCGGATGATTTTCCCAGAGTCCGTGTAATCCTCGAATCGGAAGACACTGTTGGAATCACCTGACTCCACATCAGAAATCACTGAACAGGTGAAAACTCGATCAAAATCAATTTGCCATTCTCCACTGGTTACAACTTCGCAAACTACAGGAATCTGGTCGAAAACTAGTACTTGTGTTCCCTGATAGCCGTAGTTTTCAGACAGCTCTGCCGCGCACTGAGTCCCATCAGTCTGAAAGAATCTGACTTCAAAGCTGGGGAAAGTTCCATCGTCTGCATCCGCAATCTGCTTCCAATGCAACAGAAGGACAGCACCTTCTTGCGAATGATCAAGGCCTTGCGGAATCTGCAGTCTGAATACTCCAATGCCTGTTCCTTCGAGATGGATCGTTTGAAAAACATGTACGCTTTCGTCCAGATTAGGTTGCTTAGGATTCATACCTTCCTTATCACTCAGTAGAAGTGTCATAATCTGTTCACTATCAGGCCAGACTGTTCCTTTTTCAACCAATAGTTCTGATGACTGATTCCGCAGGTCAGTGCGTCTTTCGCCTTGGTTAATCGCGGCATCATCCTCCAAGAAAATACTGAAGTCTTCTGCCCCGAAATCCTCAGGTTGGCCGGTTTCACTCGTGTCCTCGTCACTCGGAGAACTATGCTTCAGCAGCGTAAATCGCCACACAAAGTAGCCCTCACTGCCTTGCACATACTCATATGCGCCGACGTCGTAGAGGCCGTCGTACCGAAAGCCTTTGGCAGGAGCTTGGTCCGACTTGCACTTCCAGCCCCGAGTCACTCGTATTGGTGTGTTGAGAGCTTTAGCTACTACGAGCCCTCGGTTGCCTGAGGTGAAACCCTGATCCTCGATTTGCTTGCCTGTGTTTGGGTCACGTCCACCATCTCCTGTGTAAACGATGACATCTCCTAGATCAATGTCGTCTTCGTAACCGCCATTCAATACGATCCCGATCACTCGACCTTCCGACGTCCAGATGCCCTGCATTCGGACGCCATGAACGCCCGAGTCACAGAGCTCGTTGCGAGAGGCAAAAAGCGTTCCTTCTGCGACATCTATAGGCGGGCTGCCAGGCGCTACCTTTACGCCCCTCATCAGCGACCTCCCTCCTTCCTGCTCTCACGCTGACCTTCACAACCTGTCTTTTTCTGATGCCCTAGCTGCCAACCCGTCATAGGCAGGCACCATCGGCCGTAATTTGTTGACGTCTAGCATCAGGCGTAAGCCTCGGAGCGCTAATTGAATTAAATCGCTTGAAAGGCATTAGGCCAGCCCCCGTGCCGATCAATGACTTCATCAATCTCGCCCATAAGGCTGAGAGTTTCTGCAAGTGCCGCAACAATATCCTGATAGTGGGAGATGTCCTCCGCGGAAAGTGTGTGGCCCCGTCTATCTTTGAGCCACTTATCACAGACCTGGTAACCACCAATCCGGAATTCCCATACCAATTGTGAGATCCCAGTGAAACCACTCACATGAGAGTCATCTAGCCAAATTGTTTCGTCGGCGAACGACGGCCGCTCGACAGTCACTAGATCTCGCCCCACAAAGTCTGGGCGGGCCTGTACCCCGTTGCGTTGTTTTTGAAGGTGAACTTCGACGAGCCGTTCGCCGAGACGTACCATCTCACCAAAGAGGGCTAGATCGGCTGGCCATGGGATCCTTGGAAAGCCGGTCATCAAGAATTGCTCGTAGCGCCGCCGGTATGTGGGACTAAACATGATGGCGTACGCGAGGTATGCGATGGCCTCTGGGCCAATTGTCCCACCCTTGCTAACATCGCCCTTCCCAACAGGGATCCAGGCTAGGCCAAGCCCGGACGTGAAGCCTTCAACCTGTGAGCGTGCAACGTTCGCCCGCCGCTCACCTGCCAGGCCCGTCGTCTCGGCAGGCTCAGCGAGGTAAACCGGAAAGCATGCAGTCTTTTCACGACTCCGATTGGAGACAAGTCCTTCGTCAAAGAGCGTATCTGCTACGAAGACATGCTGGAATCCAGGACTCGACTGCTGCCGGCTCACGGCCAGAGCAAAATTATCGCCCTTCATCAAGTGCGCCATCGTCGGCCTACGCATTGAACTCACCAGCGAGTTGTGATAAAAGAGCCGGCGGAGGTCGAACGGTCGATAGGCCACTGTGATGAGGTGGTCTTCGAGCCTGATCCCTAGAAGTTTTCGGCGTGCTTCATCGGCTGTCCAGATCGTGCTTTCGGTCAGATGAAATCTTTCAAGCGCCACGCCTGCTGTTGGCGCGGAACGGAAAGCCTCAACTCTCTCGACTATGTCTCTATCTCGATAATCTATGACAAATCCATCACGAGCAGTCGTGATCCCAGACCCATACACCTGGAACAAATCATTCAGGGCAGCCCAACTCTCATACGTGAGTGCCTCGCCATCATCACGTGGAACTAGGAAGTAGTTTTCGGGGCGCGGCGATAGCGGGCGACCATCGATTCGTGCTACCGGCCCGACAAGCAGAGCATTTTTAGTCTCGCGTGATCCCCAGGCCTCCGAATACGCGATGGTGCTCGGTCCAACCCTTGGAATTCGACGCAATAGCACAATAGCAACACCTTGCTGGATGTCGAAAACATTCTCGTCTTGGCCACCGTCCGGCGGCCGCTCGTGCACTTTGCTATTCCCGTGCAGGTCTAGCACGTCGATGTTGGAAAAGGAATCAATTAAATGTGCCCGCATCCCACGGAGAGTAATAGTCGAGAGGTACCCGTGGTTTGTGATCATGCCACAAATCCCAGCCCCTGACGACACAACCAGCATCTCCGCGAGCCTCAAAAACTTCACATAATCATCCTGAAGGTTCCGTTCGAACGTAATTGCGCCGCGCTCTCTGATTTGGACACTATCAACATAGCGATATGGGGCCACAAGCGCACGCTCAGCCTGTCCGAGATTTTGCGACCTCTGCGAGTACGGCGGGTTGCCGATGACAACCGTGAAGTGTTTGTTCTTCTTGATCTTGTTGACTGACTCAGTCTCTTTCGCCAATGAAGTCAAAAAATCAGTCAACGTGAGCTGACCCGTGTCCGACGCAGGTTCGAGCGCATTCGTCAGATAGATATGAGCTCGCTCATCGCTCCCGAAATCGTAGCCCGTTTCGTGAAGCTTCAGGCTCACCTTGAGATGAGCAATTGCGTATGGTGCCATTAGCAATTCATATCCATGTAGACGCGTAAGTAGGTGCTTGGATACATATTCATTCCATAACTGCCCAACTTCCACTGAGTTGCGTCCTTGAGTTTTCCATTTAGCCATCAGTGTCGTATAAATCTGGTCAATTACTTCAACTAAAAAGGTTCCAGTCCCTACTGCAGGATCAAGGATTTGAACAAAGTCTTGATCGTGAACGACACCATTCGGAATCCGCAAGTTTAAATTGCGTTCTGCCATTTCGCCCCATGTTGTGGTGTCAGCCAAACCATCTTTAAGGCCAAATTCTGTCTGGAGGAGCTCATGCGTGGAACGAACTATGTATGAAACAACCGATCGGGGGGTGTAGAAAACGCCACGTGCCATTCGCTTTTGCGAATCGTATTCTTTTAAGAATAGTTCGTAAAAATGAATCACTGGGTCTTCTTGAGGGTTCTTGTCGCCAAAATCTGCAACAACCGCTTCCATGTTTGATTGATCTAAGAGATCAATCACTTCTCCAACGCCAAGTTCGTCAAAGTCTAGGCCGGTGCGCGAATTTCTGCCGCCGACCTGGAGGAAGGTTTGCATTAGCTCTTTGAGGAATGGGCTGAGGCGCATATGGGCCGCGAGGTCATCAACCCCCTTCTTCTGTGGATCAGCGATTCGTGATGAAAGCAGCCCGTAAGCGATGGTTTGAGCGTACATGTCGGCAAAATCCGAAGCGGATAGGTCGTGGGTCAATGATTGTTGGAAGGCTTTCAAGAGCCTCGTTAGCGGCCCATTTTCGTTTTCTATCGTCAACACAGTAGAAATACGGTTTCGAATGTCTCGTGCAAGACGAGCTAAACGAATAGACAGCGCTCTAGATGTGGTTACGACCTCTTGGTAGCCAACGGTGAAGGCGGCTCCCCACTTTGCACGCCAGGCGTCAACATCACTCTCGTTCGTCGGCCATGAAAGCTGCTCCGTCAGTTCCCGAGCGATCGTTTCAAGGTGCAGCACCGTGTCTTTACTGTCCCAGCCGAGCACCTT
>CAIRTT010000591.1 GCA_903881535.1 uncultured Armatimonadota bacterium | reverse complement strand
GGGCACGACAAGGTCTTGCTGGAAGGTCTTAAGCACGGGCGTGCTCTCTTCTTCGTAGACATTCCAGCGCCGGCGGATGACATCATCGGATGCATCATCAAAGCGGTTTTCCTTCAATGCCCGGCGCCGCAGACGATCGACCATAACGGCTTCATCGGAGCAGACGAGGTGGAAAACGGTTTGAACATCCACGTGGTGGTTTAGAAAATGAGCCTGTTCCACGTTGCGTGGGATGCCATCGAGGACAAGGATGTCACTTGCTGGGCGATAGCGGTGTGCGCTCACCATTGCATCCACGGTGACGCGCCAGAGTTTTACAGTAGCGTCATCGGGCACGAGGAGGCCACGGCTCGAGTATTCAACAAAAATCTGGCCAAGCTCGGTGGTCATATCCAAGTCTCGGAAGACTTCTCCACAAGCGAGGTGTACAAATCCAGGTATTGCCCCGAGGGCTTTTCCGAGTGTGCCTTTGCCGCTGCCGGGGGCTCCAAAGAGTAAAACTGTCTTAAATTTTGCGCTACTGTCCATCCGCTGCCCCTCTGATACCGCCTGTCGGCGCCTTTGTTTTGTCGAGTCCAAGAACAATCTTCACATCCGGGAGCTGTTTGCTGGTGACCATCACGCCCTGGGTATCGGGTGCGACTTCCTTGATGACATTGCTAATGCCAAGGGTCGTTCCAAGCTTTCGTGCCTGTTGTTCGAAGGCTGCCTTGTAGTAAATGATTTTGCTGGCTGCGGGTTCGATGGGCTCAGGCTCTCCCACTTTAAGTTTCTTTGGATAGGCAATGTTGGCATCAAATGCTGTCGTGTCACGCAGCACTTCAACTGCTTTGCGTGCAATACCCGTCGTTTTGGTGGCATTGATCACATCGACACGCGTGATGCGCTCGCCTGCTTCTTCGTTTCCATTGATAAGCCAGTCCACCATCGCGCGGGCTTTCTCGGGATCTACGATGAAGTAGTAAGCGCCGCGGGTGGTGCCTTCGCCCATCAGGGTATTGCTGGCCAGGTTTTCAGGCTGCAAGCCTCGATAAATGGATGCAAGCGCGTAGATTTGGTCATCGGAGATGTCGCGATCTTCGAGCTGGTCGAGTGCTTTCCCAATGATTTGGTCTGCTTTGAGGAGATTTCCTGGATGCTTGCCTTGGCTGATCATCGAGCGGATCAGCTGCTGCTGCCGTGCCATCCGGCGGGCATCCCCTTCTTCGGCCGAGTGCTTAGTGCCCGGTTTGACTTCGCGGAAGCGGGCAAAGCCAACGGCTTGATCACCGGTCAGGTGCTGCTTGCCTTTGGGGAGATCGATGTGCAGATTGCCCCAGTTGTCATCGTATTTCATCTGGTCAATCGTCTCGACATCCACTCCGCCGAGGATAGCAACGATTTCCCGGATGGCATCGGGTTTGATGGCGATGACGTAGTCCGTTTTGATGCCAGTGAGGTCTTCAACCGTTTCGCGGAGCAGCTTTGAGCCTCCGCGGGCGTAGGTTGCATTGATTTTGCCTGTTTTGCCATCCCGTGCGGTCACGCGGGTGTCACGTGGAATCGAGATCGCGCTGACCTTGCCATTATCGAGGTCACAGGACATCACGACGATGGTGTCTGCACGCGCAATATTTCGGTAGCCCCGCTTGCCAGTTTTGGGATCGATGAAGTACGCGCGGGTGATGGGCATCCCCTTGCTATCTCGGTTGTAGTCTTTGCCAACGAGGAGAATGTTGACACGAGACTTGCCTTGAAAGCGTGCCTTGGGGTTCTTAATGGTCTCAAGGAAGGAGACAACGCCACCGGACTTGCTGGAGATGCTCTTGAGGACCATCCCAGCGCGGAGCGCGCCGAAGCCGAATGCCGCGAACAGTGGGACTTTCCACCAGAGGCCGCTTAGAGGGCTGGGTTTGCGCCGTTTCGGTTTGCGTTCGGTCTTTTTCGGAGCAACGGGGATTGGATCAAACGGGTCACGTCTTGTATAGAAAGGCTCATTTCCACCTGCGTGGTTCTGGCCATCCCGAGGGT
>CAIRTT010000590.1 GCA_903881535.1 uncultured Armatimonadota bacterium | reverse complement strand
TGGCTAAGCCGTAGATACTCTTCACAACTGGGTGTTGTGACCTGTCGCGAAGCGTTGCGATATCTGGAATCAAGCCAAGGAACCAGAACAGCAGCGAGATTGTGAAGTAGGTGGAGACAGCGAAAACGTCCCACTCAAGTGGTGAACGTGTCTGTGGCCACATTCCCAGTGTATTTGCATATGGGAACAACCAGTAGTCAAGCCATGGTCGTCCGGTATGGAGCAGTGGGTATAGACCAGCACACATAACAGCGAAAATGGTCATCGCCTCTGCAAAGCGGTTAATGGAGTTTCTCCATGATTGCCGCATCAACAGAAGAATCGCCGAAATCAATGTTCCAGCGTGGCCGATGCCAATCCACCACACAAAGTTGACGATGTCCCACGCCCAAGCCGTCGGTTGGTTGTTACCCCAAATACCCGTACCGGTCAAAACAAGGTACGTGACAGCAAGAAGCATCACATTGAGAACGCAGAATCCAAGCCCAGTAGCAACAAACCATACAGTCGGTGGCTTTGGGTTTAGGACAACTCCAGCCAAAATCTCAGAGATCGTGGTGTAAGAGTGTTCTCCATCGATGAAGTTCTGCGGTACGAGCCGTGTGCGCTTCGACGAGTCAATCGAATTTATCGCCATCAGGCTTTCTCCAACTTAGAATTCGTATTGCGGATACGTGCAAGATATGTCGTACGTGGTCGTGTGTTCAAGTCGGTCAGCAACCCATAATCATGCGGCTGCGATTTGTTCACACTGACCTTACTGGTTGGGTCCATCATGTCACCAAACTCGATTGCTTGGGTCGGACATGCCTGCTGGCACGCCGTTCTGACCTGCTGGTCTTCGATTTCCCGACCATCTTTCTTTGCCTCGATCCGTACTTCATTGATCCTTTGGACACAATAAGTACATTTCTCCATGACACCGCGTCCACGAACGGAAACCTGTGGGTTCGCGAGCATCTTGAGCTGTGGCTTGTTGTAATAATCCAGAGTTCCTGGACCACCAACACCTTGTGTCCACTTGAAGAAGTTGAAGCGGCGGACCTTATAAGGACAGTTGTTAGAACAGTAACGGGTTCCAACACAGCGGTTGTAAACCATTTGGTTCAGACCCTCATGGCTGTGAATCGTCGCTGCAACTGGACAAACAGGCTCACAAGGCGCCTTCTCACACTGCATACATGGAACTGGCATGAAGTGCGAAATCGGATCGTTTACATCCTCGCCTTCATAATAGTGGTCCAGGCGAATCCAGTGCATTTCGCGGCCACGTGCGACTTCCTTCTTGCCGACAACTGGGATGTTGTTCTCAGCCTGGCAGGCAATCGTACACGCGTTGCAGCCGATACACGTAGTCAGGTCAATCGTCATCGCCCACTGGTTGTAACCAACGTTAGAGAACTCAGGATAGAGCGATGTCCAGTTTTCCTTGTTTACCAAGCTTCGCTCGGCATACCGGAAGTTACCACCTGGATCGGCAGGATAAGACTTGCCTTCACCTTCATGGCTCTCATGAGCATCATGCGGCTTATCGAACGCACGGGCCACACCATGGTGCAGTTCTTCGAAGATCTCACCCTTCTTGGTGACATACTCATCAAAGGACGCAACGCGAACAATATCCCGGTTCTTAGTTTCTACAAATTCAGCCTTGAGAAGGTGGTGGGGCTGCGTGAAAACGAGCTCATATTCCTCAGCGATTGACTTCGCCTCAGCAGTGGCGTTGTATAGGTTCTTAGTCGTTCTTACCTGATAGCTGTTGAATCCGCGGCCCTTGGCAACGGCACCACCATGTGTACGTCCATAGCCCAGCGCCAACGTGATTGTCTCATCTGGTTGGCCTGGAAGAATCCAAACAGCAACCTTCAGAATGTGACCATCTACAGCCAGTTCGACCATCTTGCGGCCTTTGTACTGAGCGATGTTCACCGCATCAGACTCGCCTACCTGAGCAATAATGCCCAGTTTCTTGGCCGTTCCGGCAGAAATCATCGCCGCATTGTCCCAAACAAGCGTTGTCACAGGCTTTGGAAGTTCCTGCAGCCACGCATTGTTGGCATAGCGTCCATCATGGATTGTTGGATCCAAACGGAATTGGAGGTCATAGCCTGTGACATTGGCAGGCTTCGGTGCCGGCGCAGCTGTTACAGGAGGGAATGCGATAGGCATAGGTGCCTGTCTGATAATTCCGCGAGCGAGCGCTTGTCCCCATGCTGCATCGGTGATGGCACCATAGGAACCTCGGACAAGTTCTTCACCGTTTACTGGCTGCCCAAGGAACTCCGAGAGGTATTCAATCTCAGACTTCGTTGAGTACAAAGGCTTGATCAGCGGCTGGCTGAGGGAGACAGTTCCATCGTACGCAGCTGCATCACCCCACGATTCCAACTCGTGGGACAACGGAAGATGCCAATTACACAGAATGGATGTTTCATCTTCGTAGAGCGACAACCGAATCGCATCATTTGTTTTGTCAGCAGTGAATTTGGAAAGTACGTCACCAAACTTGACATCAACAGGCGCGTTGTAGACCGGGTTTCCACCCATGATGACCAACGTCTTTACTGCGCCGCTTTCAAGTGCCTTAGCGACATCAGCCATAGACCCTGATTTATCAGCAAGCACTGGAGCGATTGCAACCACGTGTTTGCCCAATGCTCCGATAGCGTTGTTGATTACAGCGGCGTACTGATGGACTGCATCGCTTGTATGGTCACCAGGAATAACAACTGCGTTGCCGCCCTTGAGGTCAGCAACGAGCGCTTCTACAAAAAGCGTCTCTTCTGCAGACAATCCCTTAGGAGCATTACCAGCCACAACAGCTGAAACTGCAGCGGCGACCGTTTCAAGTGCGGATGGACGCACAGCAATCCGGTGGTCAGACGCGGCGCCTGTTACCGAGTAAGCAGACTCGATGGCATAAAGCCGTGACATCGACGAACTGTCCTTACGGATACGACGGGATTCCGCAAAGTCAAGTGAGTAACGCACAGAGCCTGGCATTGCTGTAAGGAAGTCAGAATCTAGCGAAAGAATCGTTTTTACGCCCTTGAGGTTGTAATAGACTTCAATCTCTTTACCAAAAGCGCTAGCCGTTCCGGTGAGTGCATTGGCGCGACCAAATGGCTCATATGTTGTCCAACCAGCCTTTGGATAGGCTGAAAGAACCGATGCCCGTAGTCTTGCATAGGTCGGCGAAGACTTCGCTTCGGTTACGAAGTGCAGGCCTGTACCACCCGTTTTGCGGAAGTCTTTGATTTTGCCATCAAGATACGTGAAGAAGCTCTCAAAGGAGACAACCTCACCACGATGGATAACCGACTGCGAACGATCTGGATCGTAAAAGTCAAGGATATCGGCCTGCGCAAAGATGTCCGTCGAACCCAATGAAGCCGGATGTCCTGGGTTCCCTTCAACCTTTATGGGACGACCATCAACAGAACGCACGACCACGCCAAGTCCGTAACCTGCAAGCGTAACCGTCGTCGCAAACTCGGTCGCCTTCCCAGGAATACGACCATCCGGCGAGCGCACAAATGGCACCGCCTTCGGATCTGGCATGATGAGTTGACGGCATCCAGCAGTTCCAGCAAGTGCAAGACTTGCACCAGCTATCTTCAGGAAGTCGCGACGATCTACGTCGAGTAGAGACTCCCGGTGTGGGAATTCATCATCCTCCCAGGCCTTCGCTTCTGGGGTTCGTGTAAGCTGCCCAAACGATTTGAAAATCGGTCGCGCGTTACTCTGATTTTTATTATCGCGTTGCATGTTGAGACAAAACTCCGGCTAATCGGTACTAACGATCACCAACTAGTGGTGGCAAACGGCGCAGTCTGTGAGCTGCTCTTTCTTGATGTTGTACTTCTTCACAAGCTCACGACCCTTGGCAAGTTCTTCCGCATTACGGTTGTATTGCTCGCCCTGGGCCAATATCTGCTGTTCTTTGGTCAGTGCTTTGGGATCTTTACGAATCGCCTCATACAAATCAAAAGCTGAACCTGGCTCACCAACATACTTTTCAGGATTCCGGTGACATTCAAGGCACCAGCGCATCTGGAATGGCTTGCCCTTGTACGCCATCTGCATCGCCTGGACAGGTCCATGACAGTTATTACAGTTCACACCACGCTTGATATGAATCGAGTGGTTGAAATACACAAAGTCAGGAACCTTGTTAACTTTTGTCCACTTGATCGGCACATTTTTGTCGTAGCTTTCCCGGATTGGTTCAAGCAGAGGACTGTTGTTCCAAACCTGGGAATGGCAGGACATACATGTATGCGTTGCTGGGTAACCTGCGTTTGCAGCCTTTTCGACACTTGTATGGCAGTAACGACAATCGATACCCAGTTCTGTCACGTGGTGTTCGTGAGAGAACGGCACAGGTTGCTCTACTGCCGTCGTGACACCAGTAACCTGAGGTGCACGCGTAATCTGCGAGAGTGTCACAATAACCACGAGGGGTGTAGCCGCCAGAGCTACGACTGCGACTTGGGCGAAAGCATTAGAGCTTGGTCGGAAAAGTTGTGGCATGCCTTTCATCCTGACCTGTCATCGTGCTTCAACTTAAGCTGATGCACGGTAATACGACGGGTCTCTATCATCTGACTTTGTACCTTATTTCACGATGTCTGGCAATGTGCCAAGTGGCATATGCAGACAATTCGTCATGAAAGTACGGAACGATCAATGGCCATCGCTACGAACAGCAAAGCAAGGTAAAGCATCGAAAATAGATACGCGCTTTTTGCTGATGGGCGACTGGTATTTTGTATAAGAATCCCACTCCTTCCAACCAAAAGAAGTCCAAGAATAATGGCTGCAATCGCATAGATAAGCCCGACGAGCCCCTGAAACCAGGGAATCAATGACACGACAACCGTAAGAACCGCATATACCACAATCTGAATCGCCGTAGCCTTATCCCCTGCCACACTTGGAAGCATCGGGACCCCAACTCGGGCATATTCATCTTTGATCATCAACGCCAGCGCCCAGAAGTGTGCGGGTGTCCAGACGAAGATAATAGCAAAAAGATACCAAGCGAGTGCGCCACCGAGATCACCTGTGACAGCGGCCCACCCGACGAGTGGGGGGAAGCATCCTGCAGCCCCGCCGATAACAATGTTTTGTGTCGTCCTTCGCTTGAGGAACAAGGTGTAGACCACAACGTAAAACGCCAATCCACCCAAGCTTGCTGTCGCCGCGACAAGATTTGCACCAAGCCAAAGCACCAGGAATGACAGGACTGCGAGGGTCATCGCGAACGCAAAAGCATTCCGCCCAGGAATCACACTCGTCACGGTTGGTCGATGCTTTGTGCGTTCCATACGAGCATCAATGTCCCGGTCAATCACCATGTTGAGGGCATTAGCCGCGCCCGCGGAAAGAAATCCACCCACAAAGACAGCGATGAAAACCCCTAGACCAGGCCAACCCTTTGCCGCTACAAACATAGCCGTCATCGTGGTCAACAGCAAAAGTGAAATCACCCGAGGCTTAGTGAGTGCAAGGTAATCCTTCCACGTAGCCGGTAATACACTTGCTGAACCAGGTTGGACGGGCGGGGCAAAGTCCTTATCCTCGAGATGTACTACATCGGCGGATAACGCTCCCGCAGACAAGAACACCATGGAAACCCAGACAGCATCTGCCATTAGCAAGTGCAGCACCTGCATCACAAGTGGAGCCTTAAGCCATACATTCAAACCACCAACCGCCGTTTGAAGTACAAAAAGCCAGACGACAAAGTTGCTCCACTTGGCCGTATCACGACTCGGTCTGAGGTGTCTGATCATCGCAGCAACAATCACGACAAAGCAACCAGCACTTAGTGCAATGTACGGGTGCAAAATCCGAAGTCGAAGAATGGCGGGTGCACTGTCCGCCTGTGCAAGGCGCATCACTTCCTGATGCGATTGAGCAGGGTAGAGAGTGTCACCAAGCGCCGTGATCGCGCCTGAAATCCCGAGCACAATCATCGTCAAGAAAGTAAGCAGAATTGTGGCAAGTACTGGACCCTGACCTCGGAAGCGAAGCGCAGGCCTGTTACTCGCACACCACGCTGTGATAGCAGACGATGTCAGGAGCAAAAATGTATTTGTGAGGTGTAGAGACATCCAAACTGCACGGAACATGCTTTTGTTGTCAGCGACCAAACCTGCATTCACAATGTACTTGCCGATCCACGCTTCAAACCCTGTCAGGACCAGCATTACCAGTGCTGCATGCGTTGCCGTGTGCTTGAATCGAAAGCGAAACCCTACCAGACCAACGGTCAAGAGAACTAACAGACCATCGAAGGCTGAAATCCTACGATGCGTGATTTCGATAATGGTTTTGATGCTTGGCGCTAGAGGGACAACCTCTCCATTGCATAGTGGCCAGTGGCTGCCGCACCCATCCCCTGACCCCGTCGCTCGGACAATGGTGCCCGCTAGAATCGTGACAATGTGCCACATTAACGTCGCCCACGCGATTCTAGATATCCATTTGAGCGGAAGTCCAGGACCGTCTGCCGTTGATGTGTTTAGTTTGATAGCCTTACCGATTCCCATACCACCCGTTAATATACCGAGGTCAGCCGGACATTCCATGGGCATATATTCATAATTCGTGAAAATAGTCACAAACTTGTCCAAAGCAACAATGGCAGCATCGCAGCGACACCGGTAAAACACCATGCAGCATCCCATTACAGCGGAGACTAACGTGGCAGGAACAAATCCGTATATCGACATCCCTCAGGCTCCAAAGCCTACATCCCCGTACACATTGATTCTTAGAATGGATGGTAACGAACATACACTCACCGTTGACCCGAGTCAGATTCCCTACGGACGCTCTGGACAACCAGGCTCCATCCTCGATATCTGCGAAGGATATGACCTTGCACTGGAGCACACTTGTGGCGGTGTGTGTGCATGCGCAACCTGTCATGTGATCGTGCGTGATGGACTGTCGACATGCAACGAGGCTACTGATGATGAGTTGGATCAACTCGAGGAAGCCCCCGGCTTGACGTTGAGTTCACGGCTTGGTTGCCAATGTGTTCCGAATGGTGCCAGTAAAGTAGTTATCGTAGAAGTTCCAGGCTGGAATCGTAATGCCGTTAAAGAAACGCCTCACTGATTGCGGTGATGCCATTCCGCCGGTACTATAAGCGTCGTTACGAGGGCGGTTGGCGCAGTGGTAGCGCGCTTCCTTGACACGGAAGAGGTCACAGGTTCAAATCCTGTACCGCCTATATGAAAACACTCCACGGATTTTGTGGAGTGTTTTTTATTTTACATCCGGTAGTTAAATCCAACTCGATTCCTGGCTGCAAAGTCATCCAGTTTGAACGTATTTGGATGACTTTGCAGTGATGAATGTTGCGTCGCGTGATTTCTACGACAATAGGTCAGTGACAACGTGACCGTGCACATCGGTAAGGCGATAGTCTCTGCCTTGGTTTCGATAGGTCAACTGGTGGTGATCGATACCAAGCTGATCCAGAATCGTCGCCTGCAGGTCGTGAACATGGACAACTCCAGGGACAAATTTGTCCTTAGATGGTGTTAAAACGTTCCCATTTTTGTCCAATAAGTTGTAGCCGTAGTCATCCGTGCGGCCGTAACTGAACCCACGCTTCATTCCCGCACCTGACATCCACAAACTAAAGCACCTCGGGTGATGATCACGCCCATAGTTATCCTTAGAGATCGCTCCCTGCGAATAGGCTGTACGTCCAAACTCACCGCCCCAAATAACCAGTGTGTCATCGAGGAGACCACGACGTTTCAAGTCGATAATCAGCGCTGCACTTGCCTTATCCGTAAGCTTTGCCTGGTACCTGGCATTTCCAGGAAGATCCCCATGATGGTCCCAGCCCTGGTGGTAGAGCTGAATAAAGCGAACGCCCTTCTCTGCCAAGCGGCGGGCAAGCACACAGTTCGCAGCAAATGTGCCCGGCGTTCGGGCATCCTCTCCATACAGTTCAAATGTTTCCGCAGGCTCGGATGATAGGTCTGTTACTTCCGGAACGCTGGTCTGCATCCTAAATGCCAGCTCGTATTGTGCGAGACGGGCATCCACTTCAGGATCACTCGAAACCTTGCTCTGCTGGCGCTGTAGGACACCCAGAGTGTCAAGCACATTCCGCCTGGATGCTGCAGAGACGCCCTCTGGATTCTTCAGATATAAAACAGGGTCTTTACCTGCGCGGAACGGCACTCCCTGATAACGGGAATCCAGAAATCCACTCCCCCACAAGCGGGCATACAGCGGCTGGTCACCCTGACCTTTTGTCACAAGAACTACAAACCCAGGCAGGTCTTTGTTCACCGAGCCTAGGCCATATCCAACCCAAGCTCCCATCGAAGGACGTCCTGCAATCTGTGACCCTGTCTGAAAAAATGTCATCGCAGGATCGTGATTGATGGCCTCAGTCCACATACTGCGAACCAAGCAAATGTCATCCGCGACGCCACCAATATGCGGAAGTAAGCTGCTCATCCGCATTTTGGACTTGCCATAGTCGGCAAAGTCAAAAGCACTCCCAGCCATAGGCAGGCTGGCTTGATTTCCACTCATCGCGGTTAGGCGCTGGCGCCCAATCACCGATGATGGCAGCTGGTTTCCGTGCTCTTTACGCAGTAATGGCTTCTCATCGTATAAGTCGATATGCGCCGGACCACCACTCTGAAAGAGATAGATGACACGTTTGGCCTTGGCAGCCTTTCGAGGAATACCAGCCGCCTGCATTCCTGATTCAGCCAGACCAAGTGCTCCCAAACCAAGGGATGCGCTTCCTAAAAAGTGACGTCTCGTCATCTGTAATGGATCAAATTCAGTCATATCCCTACCTCTTCCAAACGCAAGCATCCGAGTTAAGGACTGCCTGAGCCACCATCGTCCATGCAGCCACGATGTCTCTCCCGATGTTCGTCTTTACTGGATGCTTGCCGACTGCCGCCACAAGTTTGGCATCATCGGGCTTACTCGCAAAGTACTTAAGCTGCTCATCAAGTAAGTTGCTTAGTGCTTTGAACTCGATGGCATCCGGTGTTCGCCCAGTTGCCGTTGTAAATATTTGATTGAGCCGATTCCGGTTGTCGGTTTCAGGACCTGACACAGACAGGACATTTTCAGCAAACACGCGGGCGGCCTCTGCAAATTGAACATCGTTCATGAGCACAAAAGCCTGCAAAGGAGTGCTCGTGCTTGGGCGCCGTGCAGTGCAAACTTCACGTGTAGCAGCATCGAAGGCAATCATGTTGACCATCGGGGATGTCCGCTTCCACACGGAATAGATAGACCGCCGGTACAGGTCAGTGCCCAGACTCTCGCTGTATGCGGGGCTCATCGAGTTTGTTTCGCGCCACAGATCACCTGGTTGGTATGGACTGACGGGTGGCCCGCCCATTTTATGATCCAACAGTCCAGCTATTGA
>CAIRTT010000589.1 GCA_903881535.1 uncultured Armatimonadota bacterium | reverse complement strand
TTCCATGACAGCTGCATCAGTCACATCGCCGTGATTAGCAAAAAGCTCACGAAGTTCATCCGAATTGGTGCGGAACGGAAGTCCGCCAACATAAATACGCATCTACTAACTCCCACTGCGCAAATCGCAGGGCCAAGCAAACTAGTGCCCTCCCTCGCGCAATGCGCGGCCAATCCGCGCGATAGGTGCCTGCTACCGCATCCGTAGAGCAAAAACTGAACAACCGAACCTGGACCGGAATCAACATTGATTCACATTCCAACCGAACTGTACATCTGCCAACCGATCATAAACACTCGGGGAGAGGGCGTTTCCCCGACCTAGCACAAGGGCACTCTATCCTGCTATGCAAAATTATGCAAACTAGTAAAAATAATGGGTTGTCATTTTTTTTGATTTATGTTAGTGGACAACGCAAGACATAACAGACATTGGATACCAGAATGCCCTCGCCAAAGACAGTAGATGCATCACCCAAGGAGTCATTTACCCATAGTTACCAAGCAAGGTGGCTCGTAAGTACAAAAAACCACCCTCCGGGAGAACCCGGAGAGTGGTCACGTTTACCAACATCACCTAAGTAGGTGGATGAAAACTACGACTTTGGAACTGGACGGCCCATTCTTGAACCCTTTGACCGATACTCAGCAGAATAAGCCACGTCTCATAAACAGAAAAACCACCCTCCAGAAAAACCCGGAGAGTGGTCACGTTTACCAACATCACCTAAACAGGTGAATCTAAACTACGACTTTGGAACTGGGCGGCCCATGCTCTTGTAAGCATCTTCGATCGCCTTGATGTCAGCTGCTGCTGCCTTATTTTTTGCATCGACCTTGACTGCGTTGCGCAGCGTAGCCAGTGCCTGTGGGTAGCGCAGACGTGGTGGAACCGATTGGTCCATCATCTGTGCATGGCCAAGCTCAGCAAGTGCCTTGCCAGCCGCTACTGCCAACTTCTTGTCCTTAGGTGCCTTTGTCGCCGCTGCTTCAGCCTTCGCTGCAGCCGCCTTCAGTGCATCAATCGATGGGCCAGCTGGGGCTTCAGGCTTTGCTTCGCCGCCACCAGCAGGTGCAGTCAAGGACTTTGGCTTGGAATCAGCCTCAGGGGCAATCTCGACGCCAGCCTTCTTTGCTTCTGCCGCATCATCAAAGTTAGCAAATGCAAGGTTGTTCGCCTTATAGAAGTTGCCACGGTAGTTACGCTGAGGTGGTTGCACATGGCAGTAGGTACACTTCACGCCTTCCTTCTCAGCAAATGGTGGCTTCGCGTTGGCGGTGCCTGCGAGCAGACCAAGCGCGGTCACTGCGAACAATGCACGAGTTGTCATTGACATCTTCTGGACTCCCTTTGACTGCACGCCGGCAGCCTTTGAAACCGGATTTGTACGCCAGAGGGTTTCAATAAACGAAACATCCCCCGGACACGCCGCAATTATACTGGTGCGACCCCCATTCCATGCAACCCTATTTCACACGTTACGCCTGCAAATGCCTAGGCATCCAAGACAGCATCTAGATGGAACATCCGGTCTGGCCCTGTAAGCACAACCAAATCATCCGGAATAAAAAGCTTTGTTGGACACAAACAGGCAGCTTCGACGCTTGCCAGCATGTCGCGCACCATGTCCACCGTAGACGAATCTGCAAAGGGATTGGATTCATTCTCGCGGAGAAAGCGATGCAGGCGGACACGCAACATACGTGTCGCATCACTGCGCTCATCCTCGCGGATATGCTCATCATCCGACAGAGCAAACAGAAACTCAATTACCGGATCAACAGACATCGGTTGCATCCTACCCGCATTTTCGTCAGGGTGGAAGACAACCCAGTAT
>CAIRTT010000588.1 GCA_903881535.1 uncultured Armatimonadota bacterium | reverse complement strand
GCCATCGATGATGGCGGTTCCGCTCGTTGGCTGCAGAATTGTCGCCAGTATCCGGAGGACAGTTGTTTTGCCAGCACCATTTGGCCCGAGCAACCCAAAGATTTCTCCTTGGTGCGCCGTGAACGACACGCCATCCACAGCGCGTGTCACCAGCTTTTTAGGCCCGGTGTATTCCTTTACAAGTGCATCAACGACTATCATTCCATTTTCCCTGATTTGTATCGTACCGCCCGAAGGCATCTAAAATATCGTACAAAGTATAACAAATCATACAATGTATACTAGGCACATGCAGAGCGAACGCAATATGGGAACCACGAAAACCCGCAAAGCACGCCTCAGCCACGACTTGATTGTGGAAACGGCATTGGCTTTTATCGATGAAAATGGCATCGACCAGCTCAACATGCGGGCGCTTGCCGCCCGGCTTTCCGTCCAACCCATGGCTCTCTACCACTATTACTCATCCAAAGATTCCCTTTTGAATGCGGTTGCGGGTCTGATTGATGACACCCGTCCGGTCCAGCGCACCGGCAGCTGGCGCACCGACCTCCTGCAGGTTGCATATGGCCAGCTCCTTGTTGCAACAGAGCATCCCAAAGCCGCACCGCTGATCTTCACACGCCCCGCATCAAATGAGCAGTCGTTCATCGTCCGTGAATGGCTGATAGCCACGCTCATCAATGAGGGTCTTTCGCTTAATGAAGCATCCGTCTGGATCATCGCCTTCATCGACTTTGTGAATGGCGTTGGGCACCGAACGGCTCTTCGGGCGATTACACCGCTGGATCCATCGATTATCCCATCAGAGTTGACACCACTCTTAATGCAAATGCTTGAGAACCCGCCAAAGCGGATTTTGTCGGTGGACAAGGGGTTGGATGCGATTTTGGATGCAATCCAGCGCGATATCGATGCACTAAAAGCCTAGTTCTCAAGGCTTCCCCGTGTCGATATCCCCTAAAAGAACTGTTCCGCGTTCCCCGATGTTGAGCAAGTAATCCAGTGCGCCCGCGCGCGACCAGGTCAGCCGTCCCATCCGCAATGCAAGCGCCCACGGACTCCCACTCATATAGCGCCCACCGGTCACGACAAGTGTTACGCGCTTTGGAAACACACGCGGCAGCTCAGCGTTAAGCAAATCTGGCCGCTTTCCCCGCCTCGGATGCATCAGCATTATGAGCTCTGCCACCAAAAACCCGATGGCAAGAACCGGCACAATCGAGATTGCTGCAACCCAGATCTGCCAGTTCATGCCTCTAAATACCGCGTCTACTCGACAATCTGCACCTTGATACCAGCCGAACGACCGAAGGTTTCAGGAGAATACATTTCTTCCGCCTTAGCTGGAGGCACGATAAACGTGCCTGGCGTCGTCGCCCGTGTGCTGTAGGTAAACGTGTGAACGCCTTCCCAGAGCAGACTCGTGAATGCCTCCCCGCGGTCATCCCGCAGGTTGGTATGCTCCCAGCCGCTCCACCATCCACGCCACCAACCACCGGGTGGGTAGACGATATTAGATGGCTGTGCAAATTCAGGCTCAAGTCCAGCTGGCAGTGGATCGCTGACCGCAACGTGGTAACGACGCGTTGTCGCGACAACGGTCACCGTGACCCGTACCCGGGCACCCGCCTTGATTTTCCAGCTGCCATCGGGTGACTTTGTGACATCCTTGGAATCATCGATTCCCGTGTAGGCCCGCTCTACGCGGAAGCCCTGATCGCTTGCCGGGAGCTGGAGGTTTTGCGGTACGACACGGAGCCCAAGACGGTAGTACATCCGGCCGGCACCTTGGTGCCCAAGAATCAGAGGCTTGCTTTCGCCAGGCTTCCCGATAATCTTGGCGATGTCCTGCATCGGGACAGTTATCAGCTGGCGCTGCGCACTTCGGCCTTTGAACGTCGAGCTGCCAGCATAGGTATCCCCCAGCCAAACGCGGGCGACAAAGTCAGGAGTGACATTTTCAAATGTGCGGAAGTAGCGGTCACACGCCAGCAGGCTCCAAACATTCTCCTGTGTGTTTCCCCAAATGCCATTGCGACGTCCATCCAGCAGACCGCGAACCAGCTTTGGGATCAGGTCGTTTGTCGGCTGTACGGCCATGATGGCATCGAGGACGATGGCATCCGCGCGGCGATCACTCGCAAGCACAAACCAATCGTTATCACCGTAGCTGAACGCAAAGTGTGCAGCCCCTGCTGTTTGTGTAACTGAGCGGTCAAACCAGGCGAGCGCGGCCGTTCGAGCCTTTGTTATATCCGCTCCCTTGCCACCCGCCGATGCGCTTACCAACCACCCAACCGCCTCTGGACCGAGCTCAGCAAGTGGCGCCGCCGTCAACAAACGGGTTGCATCCGCAGTAACATCCACACCCGAAAGCGACCGAACATACAAGGCATACGCACGAATCATCCGCTTCGCCTGAACGCCATACTCCGCTGGAATATGAGTCTCAATCGCGGCACAGTACGCAAGACTGAGGTTTAACGTCGCATCGGGGACCTTCACACCCTTTGCCTTTGCACGCACCAGAGCATGCGCAACGTGCACACCAAGATATGGCCATTCGCGCTCGCCACGCGTCCAGAAACCAAAGCCACCACTTGGGTTCTGCAGCTCGGTAAGGCGCTTGATGTCAGCATCGAGGGATGCGTTCATAGCTGCATCCGATGGCACATTTGGCGCTTTGAAAGCCACCAGAATATCCCGCAGCGAAACGGTGCT
>CAIRTT010000587.1 GCA_903881535.1 uncultured Armatimonadota bacterium | reverse complement strand
ATGTAGACCCTGGCGTGTCAGCCGTAGATGGCGTAAAGCTCTTCGACATCGATGACCTCCAATCCGTCGTCGACTCCAATATCGAGCTGCGCCGCGGTGCCATCCCGGCCGTTGAGCGGATTATTGAAGAAGAAGTGGTCAAGTTTAATGGCTGGCTGTCTAGCCGTGCCGTCACGCCTGTCATCACGGACTTGCGTAAATGGGCACAAGCCGTGGCCGATGAAGAGCTGTCCTCAGCACTGCAAAAGCTTCCCGACCTTGATGAGAAGTCAAAGCGGATGGTCACTCGTCTGGCCCATAGAATCATCAACCGCTTCCTCCATGAGCCAACAAGCCGCTTACGTGATCAGGCATTTGATGGCAATGCGGCATACTTCACCCACGTCGTGCGGGAGCTCTTCCCACTCGATGAAAATGTAGCGGCGGCAACACACATTTCGGACAACAACAAAACATCGGAGTCCAAGCAGGGTAAGGGTCAGGTTGCTTGAGATGAACATCCGATTTGGCACCCGAGGCTCAGCGCTTGCGCTTTGGCAGACAAGATACGTGATGGCGGAGCTGATGGCTGCGAATGCAACCGTTACAGCTGCCTATGAGATTTACTCTACAAAGGGTGACCGGGTCATCGATGTTCCCCTACCGCAAGTCGGCGGCAAGGGACTCTTTACCGCGGAGCTCGAAGCGGCGCTGCATAGTGGTGACATCGATTGTGCCGTCCATAGCCTCAAGGACCTCCCAACGGAGCAACCCGCTGGGCTTGCTCTTGGCGCGATCATGCCACGTGCGGATGCCCGTGATGTCCTGATTTCCCGAAGTGGAAAGACGCTTTTAGAGCTGCCGCAGGGCGCAGTCATCGGAACCAGCTCGCACCGGCGCGGTGCGCAGCTCAAGGCAATCCGGCCAGATATTCAGCTAGCGGACATCCGAGGAAATGTCGACACACGCATCAAGAAGGCACTGGATCCAGATGGCCAATACGATGCGATTATGCTGGCATCCGCTGGGCTTGACCGCCTGGGCTTCGTGGATGTCATCACAGAGCGTCTCTCTCCAGAATTAATGCTTCCAGCGCCCGGTCAGGGTGCGGTTGCAGTCCAAATGCGTTCCAAATGGAATGGCATCGCCCATTTCACAGCCCTTCACTGTACGAATACTGCCCTTTGCGTGACGGCGGAGCGTGCGTTTCTTGCGGGTCTCGGCGGTGGATGTTCGGTCCCTGTCGCAGCGTATGCCGTCGTAAGCAACGGCGTTGTGGAAGTGACCGGGCGTGTCTGCGCCTTGGATGGTTCCACGGTTATCACCGTAGCGACACAGGGAACGTGCGAGACGCTTGCTGAAGCAGCTATCCTTGGCGCAGCGCTTGCTGAAATGGCCCTTGCGCAAGGGGCGGCCACCCTGCTGGTTCACTAAGTGAAGCGGTATTGCGTCGTCAACACGCGGGCCTTACATCAACAGCCGGCGCTTACCGAGCTGTGTGTTGGCCGAGGTTGGGATGTCTTGACATTTCCGTGTATTGGCGTCGAACTAACCAATACAACGTTGATAAGCGAACACATCGCAGCGGCTGATGTGCCTTATGCATGGTTGGTCCTCACCAGCAGTAATGCCGTGGATGCGATCGCTGTCGCAGCCAAAAATCGACCGTTAATCCTTCCACCGGTTGCCTGTGTTGGCGCGGCCACAGCACTTTATGCCGAGGAGCGGCTCGGTGTACGTGTGACATTTGTACCAAACGAAGCTACCGGGGGTGCCCTTGCGCATCAGCTTCCCACAAACTCTGTGGAGCGTATTCTGTTGCCCCAATCCGCCATCGCAAGTCCTGAAACTGCAGCAATCCTGCATTCGCGCGGTGCTATTGTAGATGTGATTACGGCCTATACCGTTCATTCGGGCTCCGGCGGCGATGATGTTCCGGATGCAGTGCTAAGCGGGAAAGTAGATGCCGTGATGGTGACAAGTCCATCGGCGTTGGATGGCTTTCTCACCCGGATGGAAGCGTCAGGTGTCCCTTACGCATCGATTGAACGGCTGATCTTCGCACCGATAGGCCCAACGACGGCGAAGGCTATTTTCAATAAATCCCTCCATGCGTTGCCTGTTCCAACCGAACATTCTCTGGAGGGACTTCTCGATGTCCTTGCCTGCTATTTTGATAGACTTGAAACACCAAACGAATCCCAGCAGTCCTGAATAATGCAATCCGAAAACCCAATGCCCATCCCGATGCTGCGGCCACGCCGCTTACGGACATCCGCGACGATGCGCTCACTCGTGCGTGAGACGATTCTACGTCCCGCCGACTTTATTGCGCCGCTCTTCGTCCGGCACGGTAACGGAATCCGACAGCCCATTAAGTCGATGCCCGGGCAGTTTCAACTCTCTATCGATCAAGCCGTTATAGAAGCGCGTGACCTCGCGGCCCGAGGTATTCCAGCGGTGATTCTCTTTGGAATTCCTGAGCATAAAGATGCGTGTGGAAGCGAAAACTATTCCCCGGATGGCATTATCCCAAGCGCAATCCGCGCGATCAAGGCTGCGTGTCCTGACCTGCTCGTGATCACTGACATGTGTTTTTGCGAATACACAGATCACGGCCACTGCGGAATTATTAATGTCCCAGGTGATAAGCACCACATTCCGGCACTCCCCCATGGCTACCTCCTGAATGACCCGACGCTTGAGCTGCTGGCAAAGGCATCGGTTGTCCACGCGGATGCCGGCGCAGACATCATCGCTCCAAGT
>CAIRTT010000586.1 GCA_903881535.1 uncultured Armatimonadota bacterium | reverse complement strand
TTCGTGAGCGCGGCGCACTCGGATGACGACATCGAGACAACCCTTTCGGCTCTTGCTGACACCATCGGCTAACCTACCTCACCGCAAATGTTACGCAACTTACCTTTCCCAAAGCAAGTAACAAATGCTTCTCCTCAGAGTAGACATCATGGACAAAAGTTGGGCGCTTTACTTTCAGGTAAGACGCCCGCTTCCATTATCGAAGATCATTGTCTATTCAAAGAAGTGGTCGAAGAACTCTGGCATGAACTTCCCACGATTACGAGTATGGCTTTTTTCCATGCGATTCCGATCTACACCGCGTATCACTTACGGAGCATCGCTGAGCCAGAACTTTTTGAGGGAGGTCCGGCAAGTTTTCAACTAATGGAGGGGTGTGATTCAAGATTAGCTGGGCTCGCGGATACGCATCCTGATCTCTTTCAGTTACTCAGTCCGTCTGAAATCGATGAGCTTTTAGTGTTCACAAAGACCCTTGAGGAAACTTCGTTAAGTAATCTAGAGCCTTTAATCGATATTCTTGAGAACATTAAGGAGCTGAGGCTAACGTAGTTGAAACGGAATGATGTTTCTTGTCTCCAGGAGGCGAATGACCTCCTGGACACAGGCATCCACGGTCTTTCCGGCAGTATCAATGCACAGCTCTGCGTTTTCCGGAGCTTCATAAGGGTCATCGATTCCCGTGAAGCCTTTGATCTCTCCAGCCCGTGCCTTTGCGTAGAGACCTTTGACATCCCGGGCCTCGCAGGCTTCAAGCGATGTCGCTACGTGCACTTCAATAAAACAGCCTTCGGGGAGTCTTTTGCGAACCGCATCCCGATGCGCACGCGCAGGCGAGATAAATGCTGACAGCACAATCAATCCCGCATCGAGCATGAGCGCGGCGACTTCCCCGATACGCCTGATATTCTCCGCACGGTCATTTGCACTGAAGCCGAGATCCTGACACAGACCAAATCGGATGTTGTCGCCATCTAGGGAATACGTGTGCAGCCCCCGTTTGGTCAGTTCCTGTTCAACAGCGGCCGCAATCGTCGACTTTCCAGCACCTGAAAGCCCGGTAAACCAAACGACAACGCCCCGATGCCCATTGTTCGTCTCACGCTCGACACGGTTTACCAGGTATTCCTGGCGCTGGATGTTTTCACTCACCTAAATGCCCTCGCCTTGAAAGACGCTGACATCGATAGCCTGCCAGTGTGGGTACTTTTCACGAATCAGCTTATTCAGAGCGATTTCCTCAGCAGAAATGCTAGTGGATGCCCCACCACTGTCTAGGGATGTATCTGCAGCGCCAACGTGGCGAATCAGCCCCGCAGCCACCGTCGCATTTGTAAGCCGATCAATGAGGATAAAGCTTCCGGTGCCAGGATGGCTGGAATACGTATCCATTGGGATGCCCTGCTCGAGCTCAAGAGAGACGACCGCGATGTCATTCATCTCCAATGTAACTGCTGGGTGATGTTCGCCGGTGTTGACATCAACGCGGTAATCAACCCAGGTCACCCTGACGGGTACTTTGCTCGTCGCAAGCTTTAGGTCATAAGGTGTGCCGAGTTTAAGGGCATCGGCATCAAACCAAACCAGCTCCGCCGTGGCGTTTGTCGCGACCGTCACACGCTGACTCGTTGGTACAAGCCAGTCCCCGCGGCTGATGTCAACTTCATCGGTGAGGACGATGGTAACAGCATCCCCAGCTTCAGCCGTTTCGAGAGGGCCATCAAAGGTGTCGATGGCGGCTACTTTCGATATCCGCAAGCTTGGATAGACCGTGATGGCATCCCCAACGCGAATGCTTCCGCTGGACACCGTGCCGCTAAAGCCCCGGTAGTCAAGATTGGGCCGATTGACGTATTGCACGGGAAAGCGAGTGAGCTCAC
>CAIRTT010000585.1 GCA_903881535.1 uncultured Armatimonadota bacterium | reverse complement strand
GGCTCCGGTCATCGATTCCGCACCTATCGTCCGCGATCTGGTAACACGCGCAAAAGATGTTCACAAAGCACGGCTTTGGGTCATCGCTGCGCTGTCAAAAGGGATGAAGAACACCGAACTGACCGAGATGGCAGACCTCAAAGCTGCGGGTGCGGTGGCCGTCTCCGATGATGCCTACCAGGTGCAGGATCCCCTGTTCCTGCGCCGGGCAATGGAATATGCCGCGATGGTAAACCTTCCTGTCCTCCTGCACTGCGAGAACACGACGCTGTCTGAAGGCGGCGTGATGAATGAGGGTCTGGTCTCGACAGAGCTTGGACTCAAAGGGTTACCCCGCGAGGCATACGAACTCGATGTGGCCCGTGCGGGCCTGCTGGCAATGTTGACAGGAGCCAAAACGCACATCCTCCATGTCTCAACACGGGGAGAAGCGGAGCTCGTGCGGCACTTCAAACAAAAGGGTGCGCCCCTCACCGCTGAAACCGGACCGCATTATTGGTGCATCACCGATGAAGCCGTCCAGGGCTACAACACACATGCAAAAATGAATCCGCCACTGCGGACATCCGATGACTGCTTGGCGATGGCCGCTGCCGTCGCGGATGGCACCATGGATGCGATTGCGACCGACCATGCACCGCATGCCGATTATGAGAAGACGCAGGAGTTTGCGCTGGCCCCATTTGGAATCGTTGGGCTGGAAACAAGCCTTGCTCTCGGAATTACGCACCTGATCAAAACCGGGAAGGTGAGCTGGACACGCTTCATCGATGCGATGTCCACGCAGCCAGCGAAGATTATTGGTGTGGCTGGCGGGACGTTGACGCCGGGCGCCTCTGCGGATGTTACGGTCATCGCTCCAGATGTAACTTGGGTTGTTGATACCGCGCACTTCGTCTCAAAGGGTCGGAATAGTCCTTTTGATGGCGTTGAGCTAACAGGGCGGGCGGTGATGACGATCGTTGGTGGGGAGGTTGTTCATGGCTGAGGCAGTACTCGTTCTCTCTGATGGGAGTGTGTTCAAAGGGCAGCACTTTGGTGCGGCGGGCACTACCTTTGGCGAAGTCGTTTTTAACACTGGGATGACCGGCTATCAGGAGGCTCTGACTGACCCTTCGTATGCTGGACAGCTCCTCACGATGACGTACCCGTTGATTGGTAACTATGGCGTCGCAGATGTCGACATCGAGAGCAATGGCGTTCAGGTCGCCGGCTTTGTCGTCAGAACCCTCGCCGATGTGGCATCCAACTGGCGGATGCAAGGGACGCTGCATGATTACCTTGTCAAGAGCGGTACGGTTGGTATACAGGGAATTGACACACGGCAGCTGACACGTGTTATTCGCGCCGGAGGGGTCATGATGGGGGCGATTAGCTCTACAGAGACCGCTGGTGAACTTCTCGAGAAGCTACAGTCATCCACGAGTGGCTACGACCAGATCGACTGGGTATCACGGGTAACGACAAAGCAACCGTATACGTGGGGGCCATCCGAAGCGGGTGCCCGCTTCCACGTTGCAGTGCTTGACTGCGGTATCAAGTTCAACATTTTGCGGTCACTGGCATCAAGGGGTGTACGGACCACTGTTTTCCCGGCATCCACACCGGCAAGGGAAATGATCGCGACAAACCCTGATGGCTACTTCTTGTCGCCGGGCCCAGGCGATCCTGCGCTCCTTGGTTATGCGATCGAGACAGTCACAAACCTAATCAATGCAGGCAAGCCCGTCATGGGGATTTGTCTAGGAAACCAGCTGCTTGGATGTGCACTTGGTGGACACACGTATAAGCTGCCTTTTGGGCATCGTGGTGCTAACCATCCAGTAAAGGACTTACTGACAGGGAAGGTCGTCATCACAAGTCAGAACCATGGCTATGCGCTTGATCCGGATTCACTGCCCGCAGATGAAGTTGAGGTCACACAGATAAACCTCAATGATGGAACGGTTGAGGGGCTTCGCCACCGCCATCTACCCGTGTTTTCGATTCAGTACCACCCGGAAGCTTCTCCGGGCCCGCATGATTCAAACCAATACTTTGACCAGTTCGTTTCGAGCATGGAAGCCGCAAAGGGATAATCGATTGCTACATCCCCGGGAAGCGCTTATGAGGATGATGTCACTGAAATGGTGGCCGCTCGCTTTCTTGGTTTTCGGGGTTGTTGTCCTACGAATTGTGGACATCGGTGCAGATGCCTGGAAGGACCTTGATTGGGGTACGGGCATTTGGACGGATGAAGGCTTTTACGCGCACAATGCGCGGAATCAGGTCTTGTTTGGCAAAGCGGAACAGGATGGCTTTAACAACTACAACCTGTCGCCTGTGTTACATGCTATTCAGGTTGTTGTGCTCACACAGTTTGGTGTTGGCCTGGTGCAGGCACGCTTGATCTCGATTATTGCATCGCTCCTGACCTGTGGATTTTTATACGCTGGCGTTAGAAATGACTTTGGACCGCGGGCGGCCGCCTTTTCGCTGATGCTGCTCGGCCTTGAAAGCAGCTATATCCTATACAATCGCCTCGGCCTTATGGAGTCCCTCGGGACACTGGTCATCGCCCTGGCGTACTACCTCTGGACTCTTGACCGGCCATGGAGCCGCTTTCTCAGCGGATTCATCGCTGCGGCGGCCTTTGCAGTAAAGACGACATTTCTGATCTTTCTGCCTGCTCCTGTCATCGCTGTCGTGCTTCTGAATCGAACAGACCTGAAGGGCATTTTTAGAATTCTCTTGCCATACGTTTGCGGAGCGGGGGCATTTCTGGCCCTTTACTACATGGCTTGGCTAGGGGTTCACGGCTCAGAAGTTGCCCGGATGAACAACTTTTACAGGACGATGCAGTCGCAGCCAAGGTCATTCAATCAGCTACTCTGGATGATGCGTCGTGGCTTTATTGGATACCATTTTGGATTTCTCCAGCGGATGGAAACGCGCTCAACGGTGTTTCTTAACTTGGCGCTAGTGGGTTCGATTTGGTCTCTGTTTAAGGTGATGCCGATAGGTAAATCCCAAAGTGATGTGGTTATCGAAGGAATCCACAAAAGGTTGCTGATGCATATCGTGTGTCTTGCATCCGGGTTTCTCTTCATCTTGATCTCACGGTACGCACCTAGCCGTTACTTTCTGGTGTTTCATGTGTCCGCGGCAGTTGTCGGTGGCGTATTGCTGAGCCGGTTTACGGATGTCGTAAAGGCGATCCGGGAAATAGTGTGGCTTCAGAGGGCGATGTTCGTCCTGGTTTTCCTATTCGGTTATCACTTACTGCTGCCCCTCTATAACATCCCTGAGCTGAAAAAATACTCTGAGTTGTTAGGCGTTCTTACAGCAATGTCGGTAACCGTGATCGCTATCAGGTTCCGCAGCGGGCTTTCTAAACAGCTTACGCCTACCCTCATTACAATAGTTTTTTTAGTGACATCTCTTGGACAATACACAGCATGGTTTGCCACGCGCCGCCACGACACACTTCAGGCATCTCGCTGGCTTTCCAGGCAGGTCGGTGACAATGCGGTTGTTGCCGGTGACTGGGCTCCAAACATGGGATTTGGGACGAACCTTAGGCTCCCTCCTGTATTCAAAGGGCTGGCTAATGATGATCATCCTCTACAGACACTGAATGTGGACTTTGTTCTCACGGGACGGACGCCATACCCAAAGCGGATGTGGGCAAAGCTCGCGCCAGGGTTGCTAACAGATGAAAATCGGGTTTCAACCCTCATGTATCACGGCTATACGATTGATTTGTACCGTGTGCCAGATGCCATGAAGCGGAAGGTTGATTGACGTGAATATGGTCGGTTCATCATCTGGTTAAGCGATGAACCAGTTTGGGTTTATGCCGTTTGAGGATGTTCCCGCGGCTTTGTTTGCCATAAAATGAATCGTTGGATGATAGGGAGTAGCAGGTATGCCACGACGCTTGGATTTGAAAAAGGTGATGGTAATCGGGTCTGGTCCAATTGTGATCGGTCAGGCGGCCGAGTTCGACTATGCGGGGGCGCAGGCCTGCCGGGCATTACGTGAGGAAGGTATTTCCGTAGTTCTCGTTAACTCGAACCCAGCGACCATCATGACCGATGTCGAAATGGCTGACCGTGTCTATATCGAGCCATTGACACCCGAATTTCTTGAGCAAATCATCGCAAGGGAACGCCCGCAAGGTTTGGTCCCAACCCTTGGTGGGCAGACCGGTTTGAACCTCGCGAGTAAGCTGAGTGAGCTTGGCATTTTAGAAAAGTACGATGTCGAACTCCTTGGAACACCGCTTTCAACGATTCAGAAGGCAGAAGACCGGGAGCAGTTCCGTGCCTTAATGCGCGAAATTGGTGAACCTGTCCCTGAGTCCTGGATTATCGATTCCGATGCATCGCTGGCTGAGCTCTCCGTCCGGGACAACCTGCCGTGGCCACTCATCGTTCGACCTGCATACACGCTGGGCGGATCCGGAGGTGGTATTGCGCACACAATTCCTGAGCTACTCGAGATTGGTGCCAGGGGTCTGCGTTTGTCGCCTGTCAGTCAGGTCATGATCGAGCGCTGTCTGGTCGGTTGGAAAGAAATTGAATATGAAGTAATGCGTGATGCGAACGACACCTGCATCACGATTTGTAACATGGAAAACTTTGACCCGATGGGGGTTCACACTGGTGACTCCATCGTGGTCGCTCCAAGCCAGACGCTAAGCGACAAAGAGTACCAAATGCTCCGCACCGCAAGTCTGAAAATCATCCGGGCCCTCGGAATCCAAGGCGGCTGTAATGTACAGCTCGCACTGGATCCTGACACCTATGGGTATTACATCATCGAGGTGAATCCACGCGTTTCGCGCTCCTCAGCCCTTGCAAGTAAAGCAACGGGCTACCCGATTGCACGTGTCGCGGCAAAGATTGCCATTGGCCTGCACTTGGATGAAATTGAAAACAAGGTGACGGGGCGAACGCTTGCGTGTTTTGAACCTGCTCTGGACTACTGTGTCGTCAAGATTCCACGCTGGCCATTTGATAAGTTCAAGAGCGCTGACCGGCGAATTACGACACAAATGAAGGCGACGGGCGAAGTGATGGCCCTTGACCGCAGCTTTGAATCCGGTCTGATGAAGGCGCTACGCTCCCTCGAAATTGGTGTGCTTGGCCTCGGTTATCGCCATGCGGCAGCGTGGTCTGAGGAGCATCTGGATCATCTCATCGCGGTTGCTACGGATGAACGAATCTTCGCCATCGCTGAAGCAATGCGTCGCGGGCGCTCCATCGATGCTATCCATGCCGCCAGCCACATCGATGAGTGGTTTCTCAAAAAAATCAAAAACCTCGTAGACATGGAACTCTGGCTGACAGGCGTCAACGATGGCTTTGTCCAACGTTTGGCAGAAGCCAAGCAGATTGGATTCCCAGATCGTGTCATTGCTGCGCTTGCGGGTGTCCGCGTGGATGATGTTGTTCTCGCTCGCAAGGGGATGGGCATCAAGCCCTCCTACAAGATTGTTGATACCTGTGCGGCTGAGTTTGAAGCGCAAACGCCGTACTTCTATTCATCACAGGACACCGAGGATGAGCTTCTCCGGGACTGATTGAAGGGCCTATAAATGAAACAAGATGCTTGGAAACGTATCATCATCGGCATTGGCGGGAGCGTCATCGTGTTGTTTGCCTACGGCAGCGGAATGCGTGGACAGAAGAAGGCTCTCGAGGTAGTAAAACAAGAGCGGCGTGTCCTGCGGGAGGACATGCGTAACTTGCAGCTCATAACCCGTGGGCGTGAGGGTTTGCTACATCAATATGTCGCTCTGAATCTCCTCGATGGACAGCTTTCAAAGTCTGCCAAGCATGGGCATGAACTGGATGCAACCGTTCTTCAGTCTGTAAAAGCTCACCTCGAGACATCTGCACGTCTCAATGCAACATCGGATGCAGATGTAGATGATCTGATTGAACGGCTTTCAAACGCAAAGGGATCAGGCGATTATGCTGGCGTGGCCAAGGAGCTACGGGAACGCTTGACTCGAATCGATGTAGCCGCAGACCTTGAGACACCAGTGACGATCAAGGCTCCATCTTTGAACGATGTCCCAAAGCAGCCAGGTCCGGAAATCGGTCGGTGATCGCAAAATGTTCCAAATGGTAAACTTTGGTTCCATTGTCAAGCATAGATATGGGACAAACGCTACCGTTGGAGCGATGCCGTATCGGCATCAGGATTGGCTTTCAGTTTTATGAGTGACACGGTTAGACCACAGCAACAGCAAACGGAGCGGATTCCTTTACCAGCCCCAAATCTCCTTCGGCAGGAAAGCCCAGTTTCCGTAAATGGTTTGAAAACCGTCTCGGAGAGCCGGGATGCTGTACGTCGCGTAATGTCGCACCTCGATAACCGGATGCTGATTATTGTCGGACCATGCTCGATTCATGACACCGCCGCAGCACTTGAATACATGACACGGATGGCCGAGCTGGCTGACAGTCTCTCAGACAAGCTGCTAGTCATTGCACGCGCATATTTTGAAAAGCCTCGCACGACCGTTGGATGGCGCGGCTTGATTAATGACCCTCGTATGGATGGCACATTTGACATGGCAGAGGGCCTTAGATTGGCTCGCCGGCTATTGGTGCAAATCACCGATATGGGTTTGCCGGTTGCTACCGAGCTTCTCGACACCGCTACGCACGAGTATTACACCGACCTTGTAAGCTTTGGAGCCATTGGTGCACGTACGACGGAGAGCCAGCCGCACCGGGCGATGGCCAGTGGCCTGCCCCTTCCAGTTGGCTTCAAGAATGCTACGGATGGTGGAGTTCAGGTTGCACTCGATGCCATGGTTTCTGCAGGTGCATCCCATTCGTATATTGGGTTTGACGATGATGGCCAGGCCTGTGTGGTTAAGACACACGGAAACAAAGATACATCGCTCATTCTCCGTGGCGGACGTCAGAGCCAGCCTAACTTTGACCGTGTGAGTGTTGCTAGAGCCGTCGCTGATTTGGATAGGGTTGGCCTGCCAAAGGCGCTTATCGTGGATGCCAGCCATGCGAACTCAGGCTACGACCCGATGCAGCAGCCATTCGTTGCTGAGCGCGTTGTGACGCAGCGCCTCGAAGGCGAATCAGCGCTCAGGGGCATCATGATAGAAAGTAACCTCTTCTCCGGGAAGCAGCCAATAAGCCCAAACATGCGATACGGCGTTTCTGTGACGGATGGCTGCCTCGGCTGGGATGAGACATCGACACTACTGAAGCGCTTGCACAGCCTTTTGTAACCGTGTGTTGTGCTGCTTGATGGTTTGGTTTATGCGTTATGCACCGTAATCCGTGTGGTACCGCTATCAAGAGGCAGCTGGTACTTTCCTAAGTAACTCAAGCTAGGTCATGTTTCACGGCAGCAAGTGCCTGCTGAAGAACACACTCCTCTAAGACGATGCCTTTTTAGCGGTAACTTTGTGCGTTTTTTCACAGATTAGTTATCCTTGTTCAATGTTATGCGCTAAAATGCAACGCGTCCCGCCAGCGTTGTCGTGAGCGCGCCTTTTCTAATGGTTTGCAGACAAACCATGCCTCAAGATTGAACTGAGCGTCGCGTCCACAAGCTGTCGGGGAATTGGGATATTACGTCCCGCAGGGGGTAGAGCTTTGTCGTTGGATGGCCTTGGGTGGTGGAATCAGCTCCCGTTTGTTGCAGGCGGTGCCGGATTAATGGCTGCCGTGTTCTTCTATGTAAGAGTAAAACAGCAACCTGCCGGTAATGATGCGATGAATCGAATTGCGGGCTATATTCAAGACGGTGCAATGGCCTTTCTACGACGAGAATATCAAGTCCTTGCGGGCTACATTCTTGTTGTATCGATTCTGATGGGGGTGTTTATTGGGTGGGGCGCTGCAGCTGCTTTTGCTGCGGGTTCACTCCTGTCATTGTTGGCTGGATTCTGCGGGATGCGGGCAGCGACGCTCGCCAACGTGCGGACGGCTCAGGCGGCACGAACGGGCAAAAAATCTAATGCCCTGCTTGTGGCTCTCGATGGCGGTGCAGTTATGGGCCTATCGGTCGCCGCACTCGGCCTCCTTGGACTAAGCACCATCGCTGCGCTGTTTCCCGGTAAGGCCTCACTCCTTCACGCATTCGCCGTAGGAGCATCATCCATTGCTCTCTTCGCACGCGTCGGCGGCGGAATTTACACAAAAGCGGCGGATGTTGGCTCGGATATCGCTGGAAAAGTCGTAGAAGGCATCCCCGAGGATGATCCGCGTAACCCAGGTGTGATTGCAGACAATGTTGGAGACAACGTTGGCGATGTTGCTGGCATGGGGGCGGATATCTATGAATCGATGGTCGCGGCGATTGTCGCCGCCACTGCCATCGCGATGACATCCGATTCACCAGAAGCACTTGCAAAGCTTGTCCCAGCTGGAACCACCTTCGAAGTGGCAAAGTCCATCGGCGCCGCTCTTCCACTCGTGCTGTCGGCCCTTGGACTCGTCATCTCAATCTTCAGTATTTTCGTAGCACGTGCACTTCGGCACTTGAAACCGTCCACGGTCCTGCGCAGCTGCCTCATCATTCCGTCGCTGGTGCTTGTTGTCGTGACCGCAGCAGTCGTGGGGATGCTCGGTGCAACACAGGCAGTAACTGTGTGTTTAGGCGCTGGTGCCATTGGTGGGGCACTCATCGGACTTGTAACGGAATATTACACCGCACATAGCCCAATCCGGTCTGTGGCACAGGCATCGATCACCGGCGCGGCAACTAACGTTATTCAAGGACTTGCTGTTGGTAAACAGAGCGTTGTAATCCCGATGGTCATCATCTGTGGGACAGCCTACATCAGTAATATGTCGCTTGGCCTCTATGGCATCGCGATGGCGGCTGTCGGAATGTTAGCTGCGACGGCAATCGTGATGACCGTGGATGCCTACGGACCAATCTCGGACAATGCCGGCGGAATTGCTGAAATGTCGGGTCTGGGTAAAGAAGTCCGTGCCATCACCGATGAACTTGACTCAGTAGGGAATACGACTGCAGCCATCGGTAAGGGATTTGCCATCGGGAGCGCAACGCTTACCGTCGTTGCACTCTTTGCAGCCTTTTCACTCGAGATACGTGAAGCCGCAGGTCATGAGATAAAGCTTGAGCTCACGGATGCCCGTATCCTCATCGGAATTCTAATCGGTTCAATCCTTCCGTTCTGGGTTGGAGCAAGCACCATGCTTGCGGTTGGTAATGCCGCCCAAAAAATCGTACTTGAAATCAAGCGTCAGTTTGATGAGATTGTCGGTTTGCGCGAAGGCACCGCTGATCCTGACTCGGCTCGTATTGTTGACATCGCAACACGCGCCGCCTTAATACAGATGATTCAACCAGGCCTTGTTGCCGTCTTTGCACCCGTTGCCGTAGGGTTTCTCATGGGGCCCGAGGAGCTTGCGGGAATGCTGGCTGGCGCACTTGCCGTTGGTTCGACGATGTCGCTGTTTATGGCCAATGCTGGGGGCGCGTGGGACAACGCCAAGAAGCACATCGAGCAGAATGGTCTGTCCGGTGAGGAAAAGGGCGGGGATGCACATAAGGCAGCCGTTGTGGGCGACACAATCGGAGACCCCTTCAAGGATACATCCGGGCCAGCTGTTGCGATTCTAATCAAGGTGATGAGTGTGGTCAGCTTGCTCATTGCACCGATGGTCGCTGGCCGCTAATACCGCGTGGACTTGCTGTGAAAGAGCTCTGGGACAACATCGTCCCGGAGCTTTATTGTATTTTGAGGACCACTAACCGCGTAAAAGGTCCATGTTAAAAACAAACAGGAGCCACAATGTGACTCCTGAAAGTGCCCAAGAAGGGACTTGAACCCTTACCCCTTACGGGACACGCCCCTCAAACGTGCGCGTCTGCCAATTCCGCCACCTGGGCAGGTGGGTGCGGACCAAAATCCGCCCCCTGAAGATATCGCTCCAGCCATCCATTGTCAAGGAAATGACGCGATATTCAAGGTTTATCTTCCGGTTCATCCGCATCCGGGACGCGGGGACTAATAAACAGCGCCCAGCGGACATTCAGTGTTTCCCAGTCATACTGTGCACCTGCACCACCTCCATTCCAATAACGGTTGCCTGTAGGACTAAAGCTGCCATCTGGACGACCTACACGCGCAGCCCGCGTCTGATCTCCCGCAGGGTCATTGACGATAATGCGACCATCATCGGTATAGCCACGCACGGTCATCAAATGTCCCGCGGCTGTAACACGCGTCCCTAAAAGTACCGGTCGTCCGGCTTTTAGCTCGGCAATGACACGGTCCTTCGTTACTTTCGTTCCGTAGACCATGCTCGCAGTTGGAAAGTACGCCCTGATGAACTTGAGCATTTTGTAGTGAACAGTTCCAAGATTTGGCTCGGTGATGCGGTCATCGACTGACTGAAGCAGGCCACCATAGAGACTTGTGTGCGGATAGCTTTCCGTAACTGTGACTGGCTCTTCGGTGATCTTTCCAAGGCCCGCAAGGAGCATCAGAATCGAAACGGGGCCACAGGAACCACTGCCATCGAATCCATCTGGTGCATCCCAGACCTGCTGCATCATTGGAAGCTGAATATCAACGACAGCCTTACCCTTGGAGCGTCGCTGAATACCTGTGAAGTGCCATGGGGCCGGAGGACCATAGACATTGCGTCCCCACGTCAGCTGGTCAGGACGTATTCGCGTAACGTTGATCTTAACTTGGAGCGGATGATTTCCTGCCGCGAGAATGCCAAGAACCTTGTCTGCGTATATGTTTGCTGAAGGGCCATCTTTACCGGTCCCTGCACGACCAACAGCAAAGTACCAAGACTCGAATATGCCTATTCCATCCTCGAGGTTGCCATTTCCGATAATCGGTGCCCGGTTCCATGCAATCGCCAGACGCTTTGCGACATCTTGTACAGATTGGTTTTCGGAACCTGTCTGCAATTCAGTAGGTGGCATCGCTAACATCGCAGATACAAGTTCAGCAGGAACCCGCCACTGCCGCGAAACATCACGAATGATCATCCGGAAGGCTGGAGCACTGATGGTCACTTCTTGGAAGTGCGCACTTATGTGGACAGGCATGCGCAATTCTAGCCTCAATTCACCCGTAAGGACGTAACACGTTCATATTGTTGCCAGATGTGCGATTATGTTTATACAAGACACGTAATCTCTGATGCTGCTTGGTATATTCGATGCAGGTGTCGGGCTAAATATTTGTCGATATCGAGTCAAATGTGGCGATATGCGGGAATAGTGATGTGATGGCAAAGCGAAAATCGACTGGTGATGAGCCGCGGCGCACGTCCGCATCCACAAAAGGCAAGGCGGATGATGGCACCTTGCCATCACCGTTGCTCGCAATCCTTACGACGCTAATCGTAGCGCTTGGCTCTATTTCAGCGGGTCTAGCAGTGTTTTGGGGGCCAACTGCACGGGATTTATCTGCTCCCACCGAATACTTTTCCGCTGTCCGCGCCCACAAACATGTCCAAGCGATTGCACGTGCTCCTCATCCACCGGGAACGGCTGAGCATGCCCGTGTTCGTGCGTATATCGTTGAGCAGCTGCGTGCACTAAAACTTGATGTTCATGAACAGGAAGCAGTGGCGACATCCAAGTCAAAGCGTGGGTTTACGCTTGCAAATGTCACCAATATCGTAGGATATCGTAAAGGAACATCTCTAAAGCCCGGACCGCCGCTTGTCTTGATGGCGCACTACGACTCCGTTCCAACGGGACCGGGCGCCGGGGATGACGCAGCGGGCGTGGCTGCGATTCTCGAGGCACTGAGAGCTCTTGGTTCGCAGCGTCTCGTAAATGATGTCTATGTCGTTATCACAGATGCTGAGGAGCTTGGGTTGCTTGGCGCTAAAGCGTGGTTTGCATCCGAGGAAGGCAAGAAGCTCGGTAAGGGCGTGATCATCAACCTTGAAGCCCGCGGCGGCAGTGGCCCGGTCTTTATGTTTGAAACGGGAGCTGCGAACCGCCGTCTTGTGGAACATCTGAGTCAGGCCACGGCGTATCCTGCGGCATCATCCCTGATGTACAACCTCTACAAACGCCTCCCGAACGACACCGATATGACCGTTGCCAAGGCATCGGGGTGGAACTTCCTCAACCTTGCGATGGTGGCGAGCTGGCAGAGTTACCACACGGCAAGAGATACACCGGCAAATCTAAGCCTCACTAGTCTGCAGCACTATGGCGAATATCTTCTGCCGTTGCTCCAAAGGCTTGGGAGTTCACCTCTAAGTAAAGTATTGGCTGCCGATGGCGGGGATGCCGTGTACTTCGACATCTGCGGCCGTTACATGCTGGTGATTCCGCAGACGTATGTGTGGCCGGTGGTTGGGGTTTGTGGGGTTCTCTTTGTACTGGCAGCGTTATTGTGCTTAGGGGATGGCTTGAAGCTTCGCGGTTGGCTTGTTAGCGGGCTGGGATTTCCTGTTCTTGCCATAGGTTTGTACTTTGGAGTGAAGGCTGCTGTTCCGTTTTTGGCCTTTTCAGGGTTAAAGCCACCCTGGGGGATGCCCTACGCTGGGATGTGGATTGCAGGAGGCGTGTTACTTAGCGTCTTTTCGTTATCACTTGCAGCGTTCAGATGGTTATCTACAACGCCGGTAGGACGATCTGGAACCCTTGGTATTGCATTTTATTGGTTGTTGCTGTGCGTTGCAGCAGCCATTTATATGCCTGGTGCTGCGTATATCACTGTAATCCCAGTCATCGCGCTGGTTCTAGCAGTTTTACTCTGGCGCATTCCGCTCCTCGCAGGATTGTTCATGTGTGCGGTTCCGGTCATTTGGATGTCCTTGCTGGTCGGATTGTACTTCTTGATGGGGCCAGGGCTTCTACCAGAGCTTAGCGTCATCACGGTTTTGCTCGCCGCAACCCTGGCTCCTCTTGCACGGGCGTGCCGTGGCCTGTTTGAAGGCATCGGTGGAGTGTGTGCGGCGGTGTGCATCGTGGCTCTCTTCGCCTTCCCCAAGGCCATGCCAGCGGGTGAACAGACATCGGGTCTTGCGTACTGGTCAGATACCGATCTCGGCAAGGCGGTTTGGCTCTCCACGGATACGACGCTAAAAGGCTTTGAGGGAAGCTCCGTATCGCTTAGCCCAACACGTCAGGATGGCCGTAAGTACGTTCCGGATTGGGGTTTTCAGGTTCTTGCGAGTAATACAGCGCCTGTAGGTTCTGGTGAAATCGGTGATGTTGTCCGAAAGGACGATGTCTGGACGCTGGTTGTACCGGATGGCTGTCGAGAGGTTTATTTGTCATCGGATGGGCCAATGGCCATCAGTGTGAATGGTGTGGATGTGATTGATGGCGAATTTTGCCGTGTTATCGTTCCAGCGAGACAGCGTATTTATATCCGTAAACTAACCGCGGGAGCGGTCTCGCTGCGGGTGCATTATGTTCACGATGGCTTGCCGAAGGAGGCTGGGACTCGGCGGGCAGGGTGGCTCCCTGCACCGGTGAATGTCCGTGGGGGAATCGGCATCAAAACGGATGTCCGGATTTATACCTTTGGGATGTTATTAAACTAAGTGGTATTGAAGAGGCAAAAAAACACCCCTGCAGCGTCAGCTGCAGGGGTGTTTCGTTTAGTTGCCCTTGCGGGATGCTTTATCACGCTCTATCAGAGCGTTCAGCTCCTTCTGAAATTCTGCCGGGTTCTTCTCCATCATCGATGTGTCCAAATCCGTTTTCATCCGGCCCTGTGTCGCGGTTCGCCCAGCGGTACCGCGCCAGAAGAATATTCCGGCTCCGATTACCACTGCTGCAATAATCGCAATCACAACCATGGGGTTGACTGCCTGCTTCATTTCGTACCTACTGATTCATCGGAGGCATTACGAAGCGAACAAGCTCAAGGAACTTGGCTTGCTTGAACTTCGCATGTCCATCAGCATGAACTGCAAGCGTTGCACCGGGGAGCTCTTGGCCCGTTCCGCCAAAGGCGCGTGGAACAACAGCTGCGTCGGTTACACCAGCGTGCGCACCGTAGGAGTTACAGAACGCGATGATGGACTCTGTTGGGCGGCCAATGGCTGCCGACGACTGTCCAGCAATGTAGTAGTCCTGTGGGTTGCCCGTGTTGTACGGGGAGCCAAGCAGTGGACCTAGGAGGCGCACGAACAGCTCGAGGGGGGTCATACGTGGGGAAACAGCGGCACCAATACCACCGTAGCCGTAACCGTAGGAGCCAAAAGCATTAAGTGGACCAGATGCATCGGTAACAACTTTGTCTGCTTGCAATGTAGGACACGCAAACACACCGTAGTTCTTAACATATGGCTGGAGTGCAGCTTCCATGAAGAGGCCACGGGTTCCATTCAGGTTTGGAGGTCCCGCAGACATACCCTGGGACAATCCGGTCGCGTCGTTGTTGTTACGCCCATCTTGCATTAACCAAGGGAAGATTTCATCGTAGTCTTGAACATACATCAATGTTCCAAGACCAATCTGCTTAAGGTTGCTAAGACAGGTCGTCTTGCGAGCCTGCTCACGGGCACGTGCAAACACTGGGAAGAGGATGGCGGCCAAAATCGCAATGATGGCAATTACTACCAACAGTTCAATCAGAGTGAAGGCTGCCGGGGATTTACGAGTATTCAAATTAAACCTCCGAAGATGCAATCGGAATCAGGATGCCCGAACGCACAGATTATATACACCGGATCGCAACTACTTTCCTTTAAATCCGCTATCACAGATTCATTATCTTCATGGTAGATAGAAGGTATGCAGGTGAGGCAAGATACCCAGTGGAAGCGTGATCAGAGCGGTAAGTGGACGCGTGTTGACACATCGGCAAAACCCATTGTTTCTCAACCACCGACTCTGCGTCGACCTGTTCCAATTCCTGTAGTCTCCTTTCGCATCCGTACAGGGAAACCAATTACTGGCATCGCAGCCCAGACAAAGCTTGCTGCAATCGCTAGTGGCAATACAATCGGGGTCCACAAAGGACCTGATTCCCGACCACTGCTCATATCGGCGGTCTCCACCATTACTGGTCTGATGCTGACTCAATCCGGCGTTCTGGCATCCTTAAAAGATGGCCATCTCTGTGAATATGACATTGCCACAGGGAGAATTCGTCTTTCTTCGCCTGACCTTGGTGGCACACCGTTAGGCCAACCGGTTGCAACGCAGGATGGCTGGATCGTTACACTGGAATCTGGTTCCATCATTGCAGTGACTGGAAAATTTGCCCCCAAATGGCGGTTCATACCCCCATCGGGAACCTTTGGCTTCCAAGCAGCCACAAGTGTTGGGCGTGGTGTTTACGTTCCGGGTGAGTCAACGCTTTACCGCTTGGATGCGGTATCCGGGTTGGTGAACTGGAGTGTTGATTTAGGTGACCGGGGCTGTGTTTCGCCTACCGTTACAGCGGGGCTTGCAATAGCTGCTGCGACGGGCGGGGGAATCAGCTGCCTGGATGCCACAACTGGGAAACTTCGCTGGCGCATCGGCCCCGATGTTACTGGTACCGCCACTTGGACAGGCCTTACGGCGGCTGGACTAAGCCTTGTCGCTGGGACACAGCAGGGGGATGTAGTGTGCATCCATCGGGAAACGGGACGCCTTGAATGGGTTAGAACAGGTCTTGGACGGTTGATGTTTCCTCCAGCAGGTGACGTAAAGCACGGATGTGCCGTAGTATTTGTGCAGGATACGGATGCCGGTATACCGGCGGAAGTACTTGGCCTCGACCTGCGCAGTGGCAGGACAATGTGGCGAGCCCGTGTTGGAAATTTGGATGCTGCGCCGGTACTGACGGGCGACCGGCTGTGGATAGCATCTACTACAGGAACACTATATGCCTTCGATTATGGATAAAATGGGCTGCCAGGCCTATACCTTCAATCAATTCCCTGTTTTTGAAGCGATTGAACTCTGTGCAAAGAGTGGCGCTAAGGTCATCGAGTTCTACCCAGGACAACGCCTCGGTGGAAACCTCCAGGGCGCTTTAGATCAAAACTCTCCAAAGAGCGTCATCAAGGCTGTCCAGGATGCCTGTTCGGCAAATGGTGTTCGCCCAGTGGCGTTCGGCGTCGCGGGTCTTGGTAAAGTCGAAGCCGACAACCGTAAGCTCTTCGAATTTGTCAAGGCACTCGGAGCCGAAACAATCACCACCGAACCAGATGCCACCGCAATGGACCTCATTGAAAAGTTGGCTGTCGAATATAACATCAAGGTTGCAATTCACAACCACCCTGGAAGCCCAGCCAATCCAAACTACAAGTACTGGGATCCAAAGTACGTCTTGTCGTTGGTACAAGGACGAAGCCCACTCCTTGGTGCGTGTGCTGACACCGGCCACTGGGTCCGCAGCAATATCAAACCTGTTGATGCGATGCGTATCCTCAAGGGCCGTTTGCTCGGAAGTCACCTCAAGGACTTGAACAAGTTTGGTCCAGGCGCAACGGATGTACCTTACGGTGATGGAGTTTCCGATATCGCTGCCATCCTCGATGAATTCGCAAAACAAAAGTTCACTGGTCACTTCTCCGTTGAGTATGAAATCAATGGCCGTGGACCTGTGGAAGCGGTCGGACAGTGCATCGGCTATGCACGGGGATACTGCGCAGGACGCAAAATCTAAACGGATTGGTACTGTTTAGTAACATCACCCGGCGGATTACCGCCGGGTGTTTGCATGTTGGCATCAAATCAGGATAATCTTTCCTTCGGTAGCGGACTGGCCGATGTTGTCCCGGAGGCGCCTGATCAACTAAGGAATAGGAAATTACAATGCCGGTACGTGTTGGTATCAACGGTTTTGGGCGGATTGGCCGCCTTAGCTTTAGGGCAATTGTTAACAAGTATGGTCTCGATGGCGATGTACAAGTCGTCGCTCTCAACGACCTCACAGATGCTGCAACCAATGCGCATTTGCTGAAGTACGATTCAAACTACGGCCCTTTCGAAGGCACTGTCGAAGCTGATGGCAACGACCTCGTCGTCAATGGCAAGAAGATTCGTGTTTTTGCTGAAAAGGATCCAGCTGCGATTCCCTGGGGATCCGAGGATGTCGATATTGTTGTCGAATCCACAGGCTTCTTCACGGATGCAACCAAGGCGGTTGCGCATCGTCGTGATTCCGTAAAGAAGGTAATCATCTCGGCTCCAGCCAAGAATGAAGACTTGACCATCGTTCTCGGTGTCAACGATGATGTCTATGATCCAGCGGTGCATCATGTCATCTCGAACGCAAGCTGTACTACCAACGGCTTGGCGCCAGTCGCAAAGGTTCTCCACGAAAACTGGGGCATCGAAAGCGGACTTTTGACAACCGTGCATGCCTACACAAACTCACAGCGCACCGTTGACACCGCTACCAAGGATCTCCGTGATGCGCGTGCAGCTGCAATGAACATCGTTCCTGCAGCAACAGGTGCAGCACGTGCTGTTGGACTTGTGATTCCTGCCCTCAAGGGTAAGTTCACTGGTATGGCATTCCGCGTACCAACTCCAACCGTGTCTGTGGTTGACTTTACTGCGATGCTCGAAAATGAAGCATCCGTTGCTGAAATCAACGCCGCGATGAAGGCTGCTTCCGAAGGTCCTCTCAAGGGCATTCTTCGCTACACGGAAGAGCCACTTGTTTCCACGGACCTCCGTGGTGATGAGCATAGCTCGATCTTTAGCGCAATCGACACGATCACGCTTGGTAAGCACGTAAAGGTTATCAGCTGGTATGACAACGAGTGGGGCTACTCCAACCGTATTGCAGACCTCTTGAAGTTCCTGGCTGACAAAGGCTTCTAAGTCAAACTGACACATC
>CAIRTT010000584.1 GCA_903881535.1 uncultured Armatimonadota bacterium | reverse complement strand
GACGCGGGTATTTGGGGGATGTTCAAACATGGAAGAGCGCGAAACAGGCCGCACTTGGCGTCCGAATCGTAAGGAATTTATCGCTGGCACAACGCTTGCGAGCTTGGGATTTGTATTTGCGGATGGCACTCCAGCCCGTGCGGCATGGGATGACAAACCAACTGTGAAGAAGCCTGTCAGTGCCAACGACAAGATCCGCTTTGCGTGTATCGGCGTTGGTGGCAAGGGCTGGGGCGAAGTCATGGACTCCGCAGAGAATGGCGACATTGTTGCGCTCTGTGACCCTGATGATGTCCAAATGGCGCGTGCAAAGCGTGCATTCCCAAATGCCAAGGTCTACCGTGACTACCGCAAGATGTTCTCTGAGATGGCTGATCAGATTGATGCTGTGACGGTTTCGACACCTGACCACCACCACTATCCAGCCAGCTCCCTCGCGATGACGCTTGGCAAGCACGTTTACTGCCAGAAGCCTCTTGTCCGCACGATTTGGGAAGCGCGCCAGATGCAGGAGATTGCAAAGAAGGCTCGCGTCGCCACACAGATGGGTAACCAGGGAACGGCGCAGGATGGTCTCCGGATGCAGGCTGCACAGGTCCGCGCAGGAATCATCGGTAATGTTACTGATATCCACGTCTGGTCCAACCGTCCAGTCTGGCCACAGGGCCACAAGCGCGGCGCAGCCAAGCCTGTCCGCGACAGCATCGATTGGGATGTCTGGATTGGCCCACGCCCGATGCGGGACTATGCTGAAGGCTATGCCCCATTTGTATGGCGTGGTTTCTGGGACTTCGGCGCCGGCGCGCTCGGAGACATGGCATGCCACCAGATGAACATGACCTTTATGGCCCTCGATCTCAAGGACCCTGTCACCGTACAGGCCGAGACGAGCGGACATGACAAGGACATTTTCCCAAGCTGGAGCATCATCAAGTACCACTACCCGAAGAACAGCTGGCGTGGCGAAATCAACCTGACTTGGTACGACGGCGGCAAGCTGCCACCGGCTGACCTGGTCGGCGAGAAGATGGAATCCTCCGGAACACTGATTATCGGTGACAAGGGTAAGATCCATATCCCAGGTGACTACGGCAGTGGCGGCAAGGTTGTCAGCGGCGGCGTTGATATCCCTGAAGTCAAGTTCGACCGCTCACCAGGCCACTTCGAAGAGTGGGTTCGCGCTATCCGTGGCGGCCAGGAAGCACGCTCAAACTTCCCGAACTACGGCGCTGACCTCACCGGAATGGCCCTCGTTGGTAACCTCGCTGTCTGGTGCAATGGCCCAGAAGTGCAGTGGGATGCCAAGAAGATGCGCGTCAAGAACATCGGCGACTTTTCGAATGAGAAGGCAAGCATCGAGGAACTGATCAAGCCAACCTACCGTGAAGGCTGGAAGTTGGTCTAAGCAACAAGCGGGATGCCCCCTTCGGAGAGATCCGAAGGGGGTTTTCCTGATTTATGGGGGAGATCGCAAATGAAGCAGCTGGGATTTTTGGCGGGGATGGCCACATTAATGCTTGCAGTGCCGGCAGTCTATGCACAGGACACGCAGCTTACAGTAACGCCTCAAAAAGCATCCGGGATTTACCGCAGTGGCGAAACGGTCCGCTGGAAGATTGTCGTTGACCGCTGGACGACCCCAACGGTGGTTCATTACACTCTCAAAGCAAATAACAGCGTGGTGCTTCAATCCGGTGATGTCGTGATTGGTCCGGGAAACCCGGCTGAGATTGCTTATACGGCTTCGAAACCGACCATGTTGATGTTGGATTTACAGCAGGCTGGTGGCAAGGTACGGCAGTTTGGTGCAGCGGTTGCGCCGGAGAAGCTACGCCCAGTGCACGCGCGACCGGCAGACTTTGATGCCTTCTGGGATGGCATGAAGTCCAAGCTGCGCGCACTCCCGATGAACCCAAAGGTCACGCCTGGACCAAGTAATCGCCAGGGTGTTGACTATTCGCTCATCCAGCTGGATCATATTAATGGCACCAAGGTCCATGGTCAGCTTGCTAGGCCATCCAAGCCGGGTAAGTACCCAGCGGTCCTCGTATTGCTCTGGGCATCCCCGCCGTTTCGCCTCTGGAGTGATTGGGTCACCGATCGGGCGTCGCAGGGTTTTGTCGTCCTCAATGTCGAGCCGCATAACGTCCTCCCAACCGAGCCACAGAGCTACTATGACAACCTCCCCAAGGCGTTGAAGAACTATTCGGACATCAACCAGGAAGACCGCAACACAAACTACTTTGTTGAAATGTACCTCCGGGGGGTACGTGCGGTTGATTACTTGATGCAGCAGCCGGACTGGGATGGCAAGACAATCATCGTGACGGGAACGAGTATGGGTGGGCAGCAGAGCATTGCGGTCGCAGGCCTACACGATGCTGTTACCCACATGATTGTCCACGTTCCTGCAGGGAATGACCTTAACGGTGTCCAGCATGGACATCAGCAAGGCTACCCATCATTTCGTGCGAACAGCCCAAAGGCGATGGCGGTTGCTCCGTACGTGGATGGCATCAACTTCGCGCCGCGTATTAAGGCTAAGTCATTGGTTTCGATGGGATTTATCGATACGGTGACGCCACCGAATGGGATTTGGACGATGTTTAATCAGCTGCGTGGAGCAAAAGAGGTTGCCCCAATGATGGACAGCCCGCACAACAACCTTGCTACAGCAGATATGCAGCTTCCGTTTACGGAGCGTTCCGCGGAGTGGTTTGCAGCCATCGCCGCCGGGAGAGCTCTCTCACCAAAGGCATTCAAAAACTAGCCCTAGGTTTGTGAGTTGTTTGCAATGCAAAAAGATGAAATTCAGATGTTGACTCTCATCCAACAGAATGGCAAAAGCTCTGTGGTTGCCCACCGCGGGGCAAGCGCCACCCTTCCAGAACATACCCTGGAGGCGTATACGCTTGCGCATGCACAAGGGGTGGACTACATCGAAACAGATGTCATTCTCACCCGCGATAACGTGCTGGTTTGCCTACATGATCTGGAGATTGAGACGACAACGGATGTTGCGACAGTCTTCCCAGACCACAAGCGCCTGGATGGCCACTGGTACACCATCGATTTCACGCTGGCCGAGCTCAAGCAGCTGAATGTCTTTGGCCGTGTGGATGACAGTGAGCGGGAAACCATGCAGGGGTATCAGATTGCAACCCTCGATGAGCTGATTCTGTTGGTCCAGCGGTTGAATATAGTGCTTTCTCGCAAGACGGCATTGCTGATCGAGACGAAAGACCCGCAGTGGCATGCACAGCAAGGCAAGCCTCTCGAGCCTGTTTTGCTGGAGACTCTTGCACTCCATAAGGTGGACATGCCAGCCGGAGACTACATCATTCAGTCGTTTGATGAAGCACACCTCCGGAGTCTGCGGGATACGTATCAATGTCAGCTGCCCCTGATGTGGCTGACGAGTGAGCTGCCAAGTCTGGAAAAAGTCGATGGTATTCGCGCCTGGGCAGCTGGAATCAACCCACATCGCAGCGCAATCGAAGGGGATGGCAAGCTGAATACAGCGGGCCTTGCAGTGCTTGAGCGGATGCATTCAAGGGGAATGAAGATGTTTGTATGGACATTTAATGATGAACCGGATGTGCTGCAACGGTTTATTGAATGTCACGGCGTAGATGGTGTAATCACCAACAACCCGGACACTGGCGTACGTGCTCTGAATGCTGGAAGGTTGAAAAATGAATAGACGCTTGTTTCTTGCGACCATTGCAGGTCT
>CAIRTT010000583.1 GCA_903881535.1 uncultured Armatimonadota bacterium | reverse complement strand
GTCCCAGACAGCGGCCCAGTTCCAAACCGGTTTATGAAGTGGTGGAAGACGGTCGAAGAGGATGTCCTTACTTTGCAGCCGCGGTTGCTCTCCTAAGCCCGACGCCTGCGAGGGCACTAAGGCGCTCTTTTTGTTCAGGAGAAGCATCTGGGCTCACGGAGAGCTTGATTGTTCTAAAAGTAAACGCGGCCATTGTCACCGCAAAGCTTGCCGGTTTGCCATCTTCCGTTTCGAAGCGGAGGGTGATGGCGGTCCCGATTGCTGCATTTGCGACGGCCATCCCAGATGCCGCTGCGCCAAGCATCGTCATCCCGGGCTTTATCCCTGCAATGTCAGCAGGTGACCCTTTTTGCACGAAGGACACAAAGGCTTTATCCCCGGGAGTGTGGTTTGTGTCGAGCACCAGCCCGAGGTAGGGCACATCCTGCTTACGCCCGGATGACATCACGCCAAGGCTTGCCAAGAGAGGCATCGGGTCGATTGGATCGGTTGAGCGGAGGAGGGAATCCATTAATGGTCGCATCCCCTGGCCCGCAACCGTTTCAGTAACCGTGTCCACTCCCCGCATCGGATAAGCCTTGCCTGTACTTCGATAGTCATCCAGCATCCGCCAAAGGACATCCCAAAGCGACTTCTTCCCAGCGGTTCGATTCCCGATTTCAAGGTCCATCATGAGACCGACTACATAGCCCTTGTTGTAGTAGCTAAGCCCTCCGTAGCCCTGCGAGTTGTTTGCCTCCCAGACGCGAAGAGAACACTGTTCTGCCGTTACGCTGCGGCTCGCAGGATTATTGCCAAGCTCTGTGAGCTGTTCGCTGAGATCGGTGAGATAGTCGGCACGCGTCATGATACCTGCGCTGACGCACAGCTTTGGCGCAAGGTAATCGGTGACGCCTTCGCAAAACCAGAGGTCAGGTGTCTGAACGGCAGTTGAGTAGTCAAACGGACCGAGGCCCTGTGGGCGGATGCGTTTTACAAGCCAAGCGTGTATCAGCTCATGCGCGCAGAGGCGGAGATCGGATGTGGATGTCTTTGATGCACTTGCGCGGGGAAGCCGGATAACCGAGCTGTCCAGGTGTTCGAGCCCGCCGTAAAAGCCATCGTAGTCGGAGAAGCGGAGCTGGAATGTGTAGCGACTTGCTGGTGCTTCGCCGAAGGCGCGTGTGCCTGCGTTCCAGATACGGGAGAGGGCATTTAGCCAGCGCTGCGCGGTGCCGGTTGGTGCTCCAACAACCGTTACGGCGAGGGTTTTACCATCGATGGTGTCTTCCGCAAGCTCAACGGCTCCAAGATCAGCTGGATGATCCGCAAGGTGGTCATAGCTGGGGGCATCAAACATATTCGGAACCCCGGGGACTGCGTGATTCGGGGATGCAACCTGCCAGCCCATCGGGACTTTATAGAGGACCGAGCATGGCTTTTGTTCTTCGCCCTTGATGTACATCAGGGTTGTGGTGCCGGGGATAAACGCATGGTTTTCCGAAATCGCCGCATGGAAGAAGCCAAGGCCTTTGGTTTCCGTCTTGACGGTGTACTGAATGGTGACGGGTTTACCGGCTTCAGGGGTGATGTTCCACGTTGCTGGCACCGGGTGTGCGATAGGCAGTGGTGCGTTTCCTTGAGATGCGCTGACACCGGTGATGTTAGCCGGCGTGTCAAGGAGGACGTACCAGCCCGGGCTCCACTTGGGTATGCAAACGTCCAGTGCAGCTGCTGTATCGGGTGTAAAGGTCATCATGACCGTCAGCTGCGCGGATGCAGGTTTGGTGATGGCAACGGTGTAAGCCACGGATGGCACTGCGGCTGCGACGGGTAGGAGAGCACCCGTAAAACAAAGGAATGCTACGACGATGCGTAAGGTGGTGTTGATGAGGAGAAGCGATGATTTACAGCTGTCGATGGGCATCCCCTAGGATACAGTCAGGTACCCATCGAAGTCATTTGACTTCATCACATCCCGTAATCGTGCGAGGGCTTTGGACTGAATCCGGCTGACATGCATTTGGGATATGCCTAGTTTGCCGGCAATGACCGCTTGTGTTTCTTCATCGAAGAAGCGGAGCTCAATGATAATGCGTTCACGCTCAGACAGCTTTGAAAGGGCAGAACGGAGATCTGCAAATTCCTCGATGTTGGCCATTTCGGAATCGATAGCGCCAATCAGCTCTTTCAGGGTTGTGTCAACCGTGGGATCACTTCCCTGTAGGACGGCATCGAGCGACACCAGCTTGGTGCATTCATGCGCTCGTATCGCCTCACGCAAATGCGTCTCGGAGACTTCCATCCGCGTTGCAACTTCGACAACACTTGGCGCACGGCCCAGCTCATTTGTCATGGTCGCGGTCACACGCTTCGCAGTGACGTTCATCTCCTGCATCCAGCGAGGTACACGCACACTCACCGTTTTGTCGCGAAAGTAGCGGCGGATTTCACCGAGGATGTTTGGAGCGGCATAGGTTGAAAAGCGGGTGCCGTGGCTTGGCTCAAAGCGATCAACTGCATTGATGAGTCCGATATTTCCCACTTGGATTAGGTCATCAAGGGGCTCACCTGAGTTCCGGAACCTGGATGCCAGTGCCCGGACGAGGCGCTGGTGACCGCGCACTAGTTTGTCACGGATCTCAGGGTCGCGGCTGGACGCGTATGTGAGCGACCATTCATCCAGCTGTTTTATACTC
>CAIRTT010000582.1 GCA_903881535.1 uncultured Armatimonadota bacterium | reverse complement strand
GGTGGTTCCGGCAAGGGGTTTGTCTTCCGCGGGGAGACCGGCTACCAGCTGTCTTGCGACCGCGTGAACGGCGCCATTTGCGGCTGCCAGTGCATCCCGAAGCGCATCGGCAACTGCACCGCTTGACTTGGCATCCGGGAGGCTTATATTAAGCTTGTATTCCAGCGTATCAACAGCGCTCTGGCTTGCGAGCTCGCCAGCCTGAAGCCCACCCATTCCATCACAGACAATGGAGATTGTTTCAAATCCATCGATGATGAAGTTGCTGAAAGCATCCTCATTCTTTGGGCGCACGCTACCAATGTGGGTTTTAGTGCATGCGTTTACACGCACAGGCGTTGACATCAAGCGTAAACGGCATCCTGATACACACTGGATGCCATCACTGTCATCAGGCACGACCCGAGTGCAACCGTATCACCGGCGCGGATCACGACTGGGTGGCGGGCAGGAATCCGCTCGCTGTTCACAAATGTCCCGGCAGGTGCATCGAGGTCCTCGATAGTAATGACATCATGGCGGATACGCAGGCGTGCGTGCTGTGGGCTAACACCAACACCCGTCACGACAATGTCATCTGAAATGGCGCGGCCGATAACCATATCACTACCAATGGCGTGCGGCTGGCCATCTGCGGTCGTCAGCGAAAGAGCGCGTGCAACAGACTGGATCGCGTAATTATCGACGGCAGGAACGAGCTTGCTTGCCTGAATTTTCACGACCATCACTTCGGTGTTCCCAAGAAGGAAAACATCCGCTTCGGATATAGGCCAGGCAATCCCGGGTGGAATGGGAGCGCCGGCGAGCCTTGTCCCATTGGTTGATTGGAGGTCTACCATCACAAGCTTGTTGTCAGAGACGCGCATTTCCGCGTGGCGCTTGGAAACCATCGGGTCAGCAATCACGAGGTCATTCCCCGCGGTCCGTGACCGACCAATGCGCAGGCCCGTAGATCCTACGGAATACTCATTTGACTGGCCATCAGGTGTCGTAACGCGAACCGCTGCCACTGCCTGAGGAACGGCTGGAACAGTGCGCATTTCCTCATCCAAATCAGGATAAGGATAGGATCGGCGTGCATCCGGATGCGGAACCACACGTTCTGCGCCAACGTGCACGGAAGATGTGTTCGGTGTATTCAGCTCAGGAACCTGCAGATCAGGCGCGTAACTACTTGACTCGGCGGGTGTATCCGATGTCAGGCTACGTTGGGCCACCAACGGAGCAGGCTGGAGCGCTTCAGCAGCGCGTACATCTACTACAGAACCGGTTATGGGCACAATAGTCGCCTGGCCCACCGTCTTACGTTCATCCGTTTCCTGCATCACAGAATCAGCATCCGTGAGGTTCGTCTCAAAACGGACATGGATTTCAATCGGTTCATCACCGGGGACGGCGTAGGAAATTTCCTCTACGACAACATGGAGGGGACCACGTGTGCGGTAGTTGCGCTGCTTCATCCAGGTCGCGATTGTCTCCGCGATGTCATTAGCATCCATGAACTCGTGGACATGCTCATGGTCGGCAGCACTGTGGACAGCCACACGCAATGTTATTGCATTGGCAACATACCAACGGCCATCAACACCTTGCCGCTTACGACGCTCGAGTGCCTGACAGACTTGTCGGACGAACATCTGAGGGCGAAGTCGACCCGGCGAGCGGTTAACCCACTGCTGGAAGAGATCACGAACGGGCATGCGTTAGTATATATCCTTTCCCAGTTCGTATGTCACCCAGCGTTCCTCCGTACAGACCATGGCCAGCACAATAAAAGGTATACTCCACGCAGCATCAAAGTACAAAGCATTGTGCACACCATGCTGTAAACACCTTCGCAAAATTACTTGCAAATGGGAGTATATCTCAGTGATTTCTATGCAACGCCGAGCAATCCTACTGGTTTTTCCAGCTGTTGCCCTCAGTCTCCTCACCGCGTGCACAAAGCCTGAAAATGGCAGCATTGCTGGTGGAAATGCCACCGCAACGCCCACAAAACTTGTTTTTGGCTTTGTCCCTTCCGTTGAAGCTGACAAAATCGCAGAAAACGCTCAGCCGATGGCAGACTTTCTGTCGAAGGAGCTCGGGATTCCTGTGGAAACATCCACAACTCCGGAATACGCCGGTCTGATCGAAGCGATGGCATCCAAGCAAGTAGATATCGGATCCCTCCCACCTCTCGCCTACGTCATCGCCAAAGACCGCAACGCTGCTGAAATCATGCTCAAGACCAGCCGCCGCGGGAGTCTCACCTACCACGCGATGTTCACCGTTCGCGCAGACAGCGGTATAAAGTCGCTCGCGGATACTAAGGGCAAGCGAATCGCGTTCGTCGACCCAAGCTCGGCATCCGGCTACCTCTTCCCAGCCAGCTTCCTCAAGGGCAAGCAAATGGACCCTGAGAAGTGGTTCTCACAAACGATGTTCGCCGGCGGGCACGACTCGGCAATCCGTGCCGTCTACAACGGTGATGTCGATGTGGCTGCAAGCTACGATGATGCCCGCAACAAGCTGGAAAAGCAGTCTGCTTATAAGGATGTCAAAACCAAGGTTGTCAAAATCGACCAAACAAGCGAGATTCCAAACGACACGATTTCTGTCCGTACAGGCCTCTCTCCTGAGCTGACCGCCAAAATCAAAGCTGCCTTCCTTAAGTACAAGGCGACTCCCGAGGGCAAGAAGACACTAGACGATGTCTACGAAGTGGATGACCTTGTCGACGCAACGGATGCCGACTTTGATCCGGTACGTGAAGTCGCAACCAGCATGAATGTCCAGCTTGAAAACTTCAAGAAATCCACCGCCCCTAAAACCCCAGCGGCGGCTCCCAAGAAGTAAGATACAGACGCAATGTCAGATGTTTCCACAGGGGTAGCCGCAAAAGCCGCTACCCTTGTCTCTTTTAAAAACACATCCGTTACGTACCCAAATGGCTTTACCGCCCTCACGGATGTCAACCTCGAATTCCATGAAGGCGAGTTCATCGTCGTCGTAGGACTTTCCGGCGCGGGGAAGTCTACCCTCATCCGAACCATCAACCGTCTGGTCCCGCCAACCGGTGGCGATGTCAATGTGCTCGGAACACCCATCAGAAACATTTCTGATGCCAACCTCCGCAAGACACGCCGTCGAATCGGGATGATCTTCCAAAACTACAACCTCGTACGCCGCTCGAGCGTGCTGGCAAATGTCCTCACCGGGCGCCTGGGAGATCTGCCAACCTGGCGCGCACTCCTCGGCCTCTACACAAAATCCGACACAGACCTCGCCATCAAATGCCTAACACGTGTCGGCATCCTCGACAAGGCCTACAACCGCGCCGACCAGCTCTCGGGCGGACAACAGCAACGCGTCGCGATTGCCCGCGCGCTCGCACAACAACCGCGCATCCTTCTCGCCGATGAACCCGTCGCAAGCCTTGACCCGCCGACGGCCCATCAGGTGATGCGGGATCTCAAGGCCCTCTCACGCGAGGAAGGCCTCCTCACCATCGTCAACCTCCACTTCGTCGACATGGCGATGGAATATGCAGACCGCGTTATCGGACTCCACGCTGGCACCGTCGTCTACGATGGCCCCGGCGCCGACATGACCGAAGCCGACTTCGAGCGTATCTACCAGCGAAAAATTCGCCCAGATGACATGCGCGGAGCTGCCGAACACTGATGTCCACGCATCCGGCACTCCCGAAGCGCCCCTTTCCCTGGATGTCCGTTGTCGGTACCGCCATCACCGCCGTTATCCTTATATGGAGTGTCCAAGGCACCAAATTCAACCTCTGGGTCCTCGCGGATGGCCTGCCCAATGTCCTGCGCTTCTTCAAAGGGATGCTTCCCCCGTGGCCGATGGACTTTGTCACCGGACAGCTCATCCCCCCGATGGTCGAAACGATTCGCATCGCCCTCGCGGCCAGCATGCTAGGTGCTGCCCTCGCACTCCCCGTCGCCTTTATGGCCAGCAGCACCGTCGCGCCAAACAAATGGGTCTACCAAATCACGCGCAACCTGCTCAACCTCGTACGGACCATCCCTGACCTCGTCCTCGCGGCGCTCCTTGCAAGCGCCTTCGGCATCGGGGCCTTCCCCGGCTTCCTCGCACTGCTCGTCTTCTCGTTTGGCGTCGTCGCCAAGCTCCTCGCAGACACCGTTGAGACGATTGACCGCGGCCCGATGGATGCCATCGCAACCACAGGCGCCACCCGTATCCTCCAAGCGCGGCATGGAGTCTTCCCACAAATTGCCCCAGAGTTCATCGCGTACACACTCTATGCATTTGAAATCAATGTCCGCGCCGCAACCGTTCTCGGACTTGTCGGTGCCGGTGGCGTCGGCGTCCTGCTAAAAACGCAAATCGCATTCCTCAACTACACAAATGTCGGCATCATCACTGCTGTTACATTTGCCGTTGTGATGCTAATCGACACGCTTTCTAGCACCATCCGGAGGCGGCTCGTATGACGCAAAAGCTGCGCTCGACGCTGATACTCCTGGTTGTCACGCCAGTGCTCCTATGGTCGATGGCAGGCATGGATGTTACTCCCGCGAGAATCGCTGCCGGCTTCCCCAGAGCGGCCACAATGCTGACAGACATGTTTGCCCATCCGGACTGGGAATACTGGCCCATCGTCCAGCAACGACTGATTGAAAGCCTGCAAATCGCCGCGCTTGGAACCTTCCTAGCCGGAATCCTCGCTATCCCCTTTGGCGTCCTCGCTGCACGCAACCTTGTCCGGTCACCCGTTCCATCCACCATCGGAAAAGTTCTGCTCAATGCCATCCGGACCTTCCCGGAAATACTACTCGCCTACGCGTTTATCAAGGGGCTTGGCCTCGGGGCGTTCGCAGGTGTGATGGCGGTTGCAATCCACTCCATTGGGATGCTCGGAAAGCTGTACGCCGAGCGCATCGAAAATGTAGACAAGGGCGCCATCGAAGCGCTGACCACAACAGGTGCATCGCCCGTGGCCATCTTCAGACACTGCATTCTGCCGGAGGTTCTTCCGGACTTTGTCTCGTTTGTGCTCTACCGCTTCGACCTAAATGTCCGGTCGGCATCGGTGATCGGCATCGTCGGAGCAGGCGGAATCGGCTTCATTCTCGGACTGCAATACCAAGCGGCAAACTATCCGCGCCTCGGACTAATTGTCATCGCCACCATTGCCACCGTTGTTGTCGTTGACAGCATCAGCGCAAAGATACGCCAGCGCCTCGCCTAGACCAGCTGCTTGGTAATCGTCACCACGTTGCGACCATTCTCAAACGCATACGCAAATCCCGTGGACATCTGGCGGAGCATATGGATGCCTAGACCGCCGATAGGCCGCTCTTCAATCGGGAGCGACAGGTCCGGCGCAGCCTGTGCGAGCGGATCAAACGGCGTGGCGTCATCTGACAGAATGATACGCAGCTCTCCGCCGACAATCGAAATCGCAACATCGATTCCCTTATCGGTCGTATCCACAGCCGCGTAGCCATACTTAATACAGTTGGTGACTAACTCCTCAACCGTCAGGTTGGCAAGGTAAATGCCCGAAAATGGCACATCTGCGCCCGCAAGCCACTCCTCAACCTCACCGTTCACACGGCTGATCTCGCTGTTCTCCGGACACATCCGCCACTGGCGTTCAGCAACCTCTAACATAAATGCACCCTCACCAGCGAGAAGTCATCCTCAAGCGGGCCATCCCCATGGAAAGTGCGGATCCATTCCGTGATGTCGGTCAGCAGCGTCGGACTAGCAACACGCGGGCGGATGAACTCAGTCAGGCCATCAAGTCCAAGCATCCCGCCTTCCGGAAGCTCGATCTCATAGGTGCCATCACACAAAATAAGCAGCCGCGCATCCGCAGGCACATCCACCGTCGTCGCACCATAAGGAACATCCTCAAGCGCACCAATCGGCAGACCGCCACGATGCAGCTCCTGCAGGACAGGTTCGCCACCATCAATGTCGCCTGTGTACAACAACGATGGCGGATGCCCACCACCACTAAATGTCAGCTTGCGTGTACTTTTCTGAAACACGCCGTACCACAGCGTGAAGTACATATTGTTCTGCCGCTCCATCAGGAACATATTGTTCAGACGGGTCAGAACCTGCGCGGGGTCGCGGAAGTCGGTCTGCGCAATAGACCCATTACGCATCACGTTGATGGCGGCAACCGACAACAAACTCGCACCCACTCCGTGCCCGCAGACATCGAGGAGATACATCGCAAAATGGTCTTCATCAATCCAGTGATAACCAAACGCATCCCCGCCGAGCTCTGTGGATGGCGTGTAAACCCAGTCAATCGGATACGGTTTGGTCTCGGGCTCCGGGAGGATGGAGCGGACATAGGTCGTCGCATCATCCAGCTCTCGCTTGAGACGTTTTTGCGTCGTCTCAATCGTAGCCAAATAGTCCTGCTCTTGATCGCGCAGGGCTTTCTTTTCGAGACAGGCTCCAACACGCGCCCGGAGAAGCGTCGGGTTGAACGGCTTCGAAAGGTAGTCTTCAGCGCCGGCCTCGATACAACGCACAACGCTTTCAAGCTCATCCAATGCCGAAATCATGACCACCGGAATGTGCCGGAGGTTGTCACTGGCTTTCATCCGCTTGAGGACTTCATAGCCATCCAGCTCGGGCATCATGATGTCAAGAAGCACCAAGTCAAACGGTTTTGCTTCCAGCTGCGCAAGGGCATCGATGCCATTAACGGCAACTTCAACCGTCAGGCCATGCCGAAGTAAGCGCCGCGACAGCATGTCACGGTTGCTTTCGTTGTCATCCACGGCGAGCACATGTCCACAAAGCTGCGTCAGGTGATGGTCCGCTGCGTCATCGGAGTCCGGAATCGCAAATCCAACTGGCTGACGGGCCTCACCCGTTGCACTATGCTGGACTTCGTCATCGGCGATCACCGCATCCAATGCGCCTAAGACATGCGTACCAAGGTGCGTTTGGATCAGGCCATCAAGGTTACGTGCCGCTTTCTGAATTTTCTGGAGGTCAGGTACCAGAGCATCTTGACCAGCATCGGTTGCATCCTCTTCGAGCATTTCGGAATACCCGATGATCTGGTTAAGCGGCGTACGAAGCTCATGCCGGATATGCGAAAGCGCTTCCGCTTCGAAGATTGCGTGGCTACTTGGCGCTGGCTGGTTTTGGCTCATGCGGGGAACTTGTCTCCGAGCTGACTCTGCATTTTTTCGAGCAGCCGTGGGAGCTCGATGGGCTTGGTGTCGTAGTCATCACAGCCTGCCGCAAGGCACTTTTCGCGGTCACCGGCCATTGCGTGCGCCGTGAGTCCGATCACTGGAATACCCGCCGTATCTGGATTGGCCTTCAATGTCCGCGTTGCTTCCCAGCCATCCATGATGGGAAGGCTCATGTCCATTAAGACAAGGTCAGGGATATCAGCCGTGGCCATCGCAACGCCTTCAGCGCCATCCACCGCGATGCGAATAGTAAAGCCTCGCCGCTCCAGTCGTCTGGAGAGCATGTCACGGTTCATCTCGTTGTCTTCGACAATCAATACAGTAGCCATAGTGCCGCTATCCTATCCCAGCATTCACACGTGTACACATCAGCTGCCGGTCCGCTTGGAGTTGATGAATGTGAGCTGTGACCGCAGATTTTCCAAAACTTCACTTGGTGGTACAGCGCCTTTTTCTAGTATCGCAGCGCTCGACTGGCTTAAAACCATACGCTCATCGATGGTCAAATCCTTGGCGGTCAGAATTACCACCGGAATATTTACCCAAAGCGGATTCTTGCGAATCGTATCGAGGACGCCAAATCCATCGAGGCGAGGCATCATCAAATCGAGGAGAACCAAATCAGGAACCCGTGTCGCACTCGTAAGGAGTTCGATGGCGTGGATGCCATCCGTTGCCGTGAGGACCTTCCAGCCTTCGCGCTCAAGCGTCCGCTGGAGTAGCTCGCGGGTATCGCGGTCATCTTCGACGATCAGGATTTCCGTCTCACTGGATGCAGGCAAGTTAATGCGCTCAAGGGCCTTCAGCAGCTGGTTACGGTCCAGTGGCTTGCTCAGAAAGTCAAAGGCACCCAGGGCAAACCCAAGCTCCTGTGTATCGCCCATCGTGAGCATGATCACAGGAATGTCAGCTGTTTCCGGGTCGCTTTTGATCGCCGACAGCACGCTCCAGCCATCCATGCCGGGCATCATGATGTCCGATGTCACCGCCATCGGCTTGTACTGTCGAACCAGAGCAACGCCACTGGCACCATCTGCGGCCATGTGAACCGTAAAGCCTTCCCGGGTCAGGAAGCGCTCCATCAGGTGGCGTACATTCGCATCATCATCGATGACCACGATCACGCCCCGTGATGAACCTGTATCGGCGGGATGTGTCGCAGCAGCGGCTGGCTTTGTCGAAGCGGTTGGTGTTTCTGGATGTTGTTCGGTTGCGGTTGTGTCTACGGATTGCTGGGGCAGGATGACGGTAAAGGTCGAGCCGGTTCCTGGAATGCTTGTGACGGTGATGTCTCCTCCGAGGATTTGGCAGAAGCGACGGCTGATGGCTAGTCCGAGTCCGGTTCCACCGTACTTTCGCGTTGTGGATGCATCCGCCTGGCTGAATGCTTGAAACAGCTTTCCGCATTGTTCGGGTGTCATCCCGATGCCCGTGTCCTGAACGGCAAAGCTTACGTTGTTGGACAAACCGCTTTTATCCAAGTTTGCGCTAAGCGTGATGGTGCCATTTTCGGTGAACTTGGATGCATTACTAAGCAGGTTGAAAAGCGTCTGGCGGACCTTTGTGAGGTCGCTTGTCATCGCGCCGAGGTCGGGCTGTATGTTCAGAATGAGCTTGTTGTTGTTCTTCGAAAGCAGCGGCTTTACGGTTGCTGCAACATCCTCGACGAGTAACTTGACATCAAATGCCTCGAGGTAAACCGTCATCTTGCCAGACTCGATTTTCGAGAGGTCAAGAATGTCATTAATGAGTGAGAGGAGATGCTTGCCAGCGCTTTGGATTTTGTTGAGGTCGGGGATGAACTCCGCGACTCCGGCATCCTCAGCTTCTTCAGCCAGCATTTCGCTATAGCCGATGATGGCGTTCATCGGGGTCCGGAGCTCATGGCTCATATTGGCAAGAAATGCGCTCTTGGTCCGGTTAGCGGCTTCGGCATCATCGCGTGCAGTAACCGCTTCGATGCGGGCGGTTTCGGCGGCGAGCTGCGCTTCGTGTGCGAGTGCGGATGCCTTGCGTGCGGCATCCTCGTGGAGTTTCGCGGTGAGGAGCGCATTTGAGAGCCGTCCGGCGAAGATATAGCTTGCCGCGAGAACAAGGAGGACGACGGCGCCGATAAGGCCGAGGACTCCCCAGACGAGGGCCAGGGTGCGGGATGTCAGGTCAGGTTCATAGGTCGTCGCGACAATATCAAAGCCCCAAGGAGCAAAGGTACTTCGGCGAACCTCGTGTCCAGCAACGTTGATGGCAACCTTTGGGCCGTTCCCAGCACTTTGCGTTGCAGCACTCTCTACGATTTTGACCGGGGCATGCTGGCTGGCAAACAGGACGGTGTCCTTGCGGTCGAGCAGTGCAACAAAGCCATTGTCGAGGATGCGGATACTGCCGATGCCTTCTCCGATGCCGGCGAGTGTCTCGATTTTGTAGCCTGTGTAGTAGACCCCAATGACCTGATTATCCGCAGAACGGATTGGGGCGTAGCTCGTAAAGTAGGGCACACCCAAAATGTCGACCACGCCGGTGAACGATTCCCCCCGCGAGATTGCGGCGAAGGCAGGCCCTTTTGGATCTAGTACCGTTCCGATGGCACGGCTGCCATCCGCCTTGATGACATTGGTCGCAACACGTACGTAGTCATCGCCGGAGCGGACAAAAAGCGTTGCCGTTCCACCCATCCGGGACTTGATCCCATCCACGACGAAATAATCAGCGACCGCGCTGCGCGTCCCGAAGGTGAGGTTTGGAACCGACTTGCCAGCGATGGCAGCATTTCCACGGATGGATGCAACGCCGTAGCGTGCCGCCTCTGACTCGAGAACTTTCCGGCTCGCGGTGGTCAGCTGGCGGTAAATGGCATCCGCTGTCGTCAGCTGCTCGACAACAGACTCAACCGCAGCCTGCTCGGAGCCAGCAGCAATTCGGACCATTTCACCCCGAAGACGCTGAAAACCGAGAATTCCCGCAAGGAGCAGGAGGGTACTGACGGCAAGAAACCATAATGCAACATTACGGCGAACAGAGGTGACTGCCAGCACCTCCAGGTTATTAGACATACATCCTCTGTAAAAGCTCTGCGACACGAACATCCACTTGCTCACGCCTGCGGACTTCCTCAAAGCGGTGGAGGAGATCTTCTGACCGAACTCCCTGCCGTGTGGCACCCTTGTAATCGTGGATTATCTGTCCCTTGTGCATCATGATGATGCGATTTCCAAGGTGGACAGCCTGCGGCATCGAGTGTGTGACCATTAAGGTTGTCAGGCGATCTCGCTCGATGATTTCCTTTGTCAACCGGATGACCTGATCTGCACTCTTTGGGTCGAGTGCCGCTGTATGTTCATCCAGCAACAGAAGATCGGGCTTGAGCCAGCTCGCCATCAGGAGCGTGAGAGCCTGTCGCTGCCCGCCGGACAGACTGCCGATGGCATTTCCAAGCCGGTCTTCAAGTCCCATGTTTAGGGTCCGGATACGGTCCCTCAGCTCGCTCTGGAGCTGCTTATCCAGCGCCCAAGTGAACCCGCGAGGCTTGCCACGCTTTGCTGCAAGCGACAGGTTCTCAGCGATGGTCATCGTGGGTGCGGTGCCACTGAACGGATTCTGAAAGACGCGTCCAATCAGGGATGCCCGTTTGTGCTCAGGCCATTTGGTGATGTCATGTCCGCTCAGGTTTATCTTCCCACTGTCCGTAATAAACGAGCCTGCAACGGCATTCAATAAAGTGGATTTTCCTGAGCCATTGGTTCCGATGATGACGATAAAGTCACCATCGTTTAGCGTGAGCGAAACATTTTGCAGTGCGAAGACTTCATTGACGCTGCCAGCGTGGAAGGTTTTTGAGATGTTCGTGATTTCGAGCATGTCAGACGGTCCTCCCGGATGGTTGATTGCCGCTCTTTTTCATAAAGCTACGTGCGATGGTTGGTCCCACGAGAGCCGCAAAGACAAAGAGTGCCGTGATGAGCTTGAGGTCGTTTGGGTTTAGTCCCCAGCGGAGTGCGATCGCCACCAGGAGGCGGAACAGAACGCTCCCCATCACAGCGCCAGTTACCACAAGGCCTTGCTTGTTGGAGCCGACAAGCGCTTCCCCAATAATTACAGATGCCAGTCCCCAGACCATCATTCCAATGCCCATTTGGACATCCGCAAAACCTTGGTACTGCGCAAGTAAGGCACCGGCAAGTGCGATAAGGCCATTGGAAATCGCAAGGCCAAGGATCATCATGATGTCGACATCCACGCCCAAGGCACGGATCATTTGCGGATTGTCACCTGTTGCACGGATAGCGGTTCCGAGGTTTGTCTGGAAGAACATCAGCAGGATGGACGCCGCGGCCGCAACGACGGCAAACATCGCAATCAACATCCCAGCATCACGAATACTGACTTCCCATCCAAACCAGTTGAGGTCTGTAGTCTGTCCGAAAATCCAGGCACCGAGCTTCTCTGCAACTGTGCTGGTTGACTTGGCATCCACGAGCGGGATGTTACTTTTCCCCATCACGTGGAGGTTTACCGAGTACAGAGCGGTCATCACCAGAATTCCGGCGAGGAGCTCATTGATTTTGCACTTTGTATGGAGGATTCCCGTGATGGCTCCGGCGGCGGCTCCAGCGGCGAATGCGGCGAGCAGTGAGATGCCCGGATCAAAACCCTTTACGAGTAGCACGGCAGATACGGCGGCGCCAAAGGTGACTGAGCCTTCCGCCGTAATATCGGGGAATTTGAAAACGCGGAAGGACATATAAACGCCCAGCGCGAGGAGCGAGAGAATCAGCCCGATGGTCAGGGCTCCCAGGAAGAGGCTCATCTTCGTGCACCTCCAACGGTCGACTCATCCACGGATACAGGCGATACCCAAACCGCCCCACGGATAACCTCTGTTTCTCCAATGCCATCGAATTCACGGTCATCCACGATGCAGTGGAACACACCGATTGGCCGTTCGGCCTGAAGAAATTCGTTCACAGTTGGGTGGATGGCGAGCATCCCCTTCGGCACAGGCCGGTATGGAAAGACGGCAGCGTGGATATGTCCCATCGTGTTTTCCTGGCTGAGAGGCCGCATGTAGACATTGATTGGTCCGCAGCAACGCCGGCTGGCAACGCCAGAGATCAGCGCCACTTCCCGTGTTACAGACCGCTCTGTGGTGAACATCACGTTGTCGCGGACTGCCGGAAACGCAAATGGATCAGCGGTGAGAACAGCGGGAGAGCGCCGGATTGCGGCGCCGACGACGCCATTGATTTCGACAAGCATTGTGAATGCAACGGCATCGGACTCCGTGAGGTCCATCAGGTTGACAACAAGATTGGAGAGTGCCGTCGCATGCGGGGCATCCGGCAGGGGTTCAATCGTTGCCATCGTGCCATATTCCCCATTGATGATCAGCCCGGAGTGAAAGGTTACCGTTGGCACCATCGCGCCGGTTAGGACCACATCATCCGGACGGACATCGCCATCCGTGTGCCAGGCGATTGCGATGCCATCGGTGGCGATGACTTCTCCGAGCCGGGATGCGTCATCGGATGTCGGATCGGTCAGACAGCCAAGACCGACTGCGTGCGTGTGACGCGGCAACATCACGGGACGAAGCTCGTCCTGGACGCTTCCCAGCTTCTGCGGATCGCCTAAAGCGTGCATCACGACCGGAATGTCACTGGTTGCATGCACATTGAACTCAAAGTTTCCGAGTTGCCGCGGAGCATTGGAGCGGAGTGCTGCATTGATCCGGTCGATGTTATCGCGGGCGTTATCGAGAAGAAAATCGGCAAGTCCAGCGAGCTTGATGACTTCATTGACGCCGGTTGAGACGGCACTGAGTGCAAGCTGGCCTCCGACGCCCTTGAGTTGTTTGTAAAAGCGGAGGAGGGTCCGGATTCCAACAGAGCTGATGAACTCAACCGCATCACAGTCGAGGCGAATTTGGTGGTTGCCATCTTGAATGGCCTCTTCGATTGCATCGGCGAGTGTGTCAGCCGAGCTGCCATCCAGGCGTCCATTGAGCACCAATATCAGGTACGAATCATGGGTGTTACGCGTAATCTGCATCGAGGTTACTTTGAACCTTCCTTGGCTGTCGCCGGTGGCGCAGACGGTGATTTTGTTGCAGTGGCCTTCCATGACTCGGGCTTGGTGGCATCTAATGGCAGCTGCTCAGGCTGCTTTATTTTGTGCTCACCCGTCGCATCGATAATCAGGCTGGCCCGGGCTTCGATATCAGCCGGGATGTTCCAGTTTCCTTTGAGACCAACCAGCGCTTTCTTGTTCAATGTCACGGTCTTCGGCTCATAGAACTCCGCACGGAACTCGCTTGGCCGGCGGCCATCGAGGACATCTGCGGCACGCATCCCCATCGCACGCCCGACCATCATGTAGTTCCCACCGATATCGAGCAGGGCGCCCTTCTTCACGGATGGCGGAATAACGGTGATGACGGGAATCCGTGCACGACGTGCCGCATCAATAACGGCATCCGCCGCCACGAGGACAGTGACATCCCCGCTGATCCAGATCGCTTCAACGCCTCGTGAAATAAGGGATGCCGCAGCATCGGAGACGGCGGTGCTATTCTCGGCATTGGCTTCCATGAGGGTGATGCCAAGTGTTGGAGCAACCTTGCGGGCAAAGGTGGTCTGCGAGAGCGAGTTTGCTTCCGCTGAGTTCCAGACCAGGCCGAGCTTGGTCAAGCTTGGATTCATCCTTTTGATCAGCTCAAATGCTTCCTTGATCGGCTGCATCGTGCCGTAGCCAGCCATGTAGGGAGGGTGTATGGAGAGGTCGTTGGGATCGATTCCCACACCCGCCCCTGGAGGGTTGGAGACAAAACCGTAGACGTGATCGACTTTTCTCCCGGTTTTGTTTGCGCTGGCGATGGTCTGCAGGGACACCGTTGTCATCGAGATGACCATGTCGTAGGAGCCGCTGGTCACTTCTTTGGCGATTGAGTTGGCGGTTCCAATATCTTGCTCGGCATTGAAGCGCTTAATGGAAATATTTTGGCCATCTGTGTAGCCGCGTGTGGTGAGCGACTCGATGATGCCTGCAAAGCCATCATCCATGATGGGCTGGCTGGCATGTTGCACGATGGCGATGCGCTTTGTCGTGGAATCCGATTTTGCGCCGATACGTGCTCCCAGGTCAGACCAGAGGAGAATTCCTGCGGCGGCTGCGATCAACGCGATGCCGAGGATGAGGCGTTTGAAGTGATCAAAAAAGTTGGACATGAAAAATTGTTGGACCGCATTTGGAGAGCATTTCTGAAATAGTCAGGTGTTATCCAAAGTGGAAATGGGCTATTCGCCCCGCTCAACCGCCTGTTGCCGGGCGAGTAAGTAGTGGTCAAGCTCTGCAATATCAGCAAATACATTTAGATCACGGAGCGCGCCCATGATGTTAAAGACTTCCTGAATCTGCGGCTGGAGGTGGATGAACGAGACGGTTCCGCCATGTTCATTTTGGCTTTTGAGGGCAATTAGGAAGAGGCGGTAGCCCATCGATGTCAGGTACTTAAGCTCAGCAAGGTCAAAGATCAGTTCTTTTGGGTGCTGTTCCAAAATCGAATCTAATGCTGGGGAAACGACATCCGTGGATGCAGCATCGAGGGTACCGGAGATATGCAAGGCATAGTGATCTCCGCGCACCCAGAAAGCAATGCTGCCACCGGATGTGTCCCGCTCCCAAACCTTGTTAAATGAAAGCTCCATTTACCGGGCTACCGTTCCTCTCCCGTAGGCTGACTATTCCGGCTTAACGACACCCTTTTGCGCACGATCGAGCTGCTCATCGAGCTCTTCGATGACAAACGTCTCGAGCTCATCGATAGAGCCAAACATGCGGACATCTGGAAGGCTGCCCATAATCTTAAAGACTTCCTGGATCTGCGGCTGGAGGTTCAAGAAAGATGTCTGTCCACGGTGTTTTCGCTGTGCCTTTTGTGCCATCAGAAAGGTGCGGAAACCCATGGATGTCACATACTTGAGCTCAGCAAGATCAAAGACGAGAAGGTCAGGCTCTGTAGCGAGAATCGCATCGAGTTCAGCTTCGACCATTGGAGCATTGGTCGCATCGAGATTGCCTGCAATCGACAGCGCAGCGTAGCCACCGCGCGTTGAAAGTGTCAAGTAGCCACCGGGGATATGCTTTTCCCAGGATTTTGTAAATGTACGTTCCCAGAGTTTGGCCAGATTCAACATGAAATGTCCCTTCCCTCAGGCCAACCTATATCCGGCAGCCCATCGGAGTATTGTATGGCAATTCAATTGTAAATCTGCAAGGGCAGGAAACCCCAAGAGAGCGGTTTGTTTTGACACTCGGAAGACACCGAAACTGGAACCCTACACCTGTTGCGCAAACGCCGCCGCGTAGCCCGCATCGGCGAGTTCCAATATGTCATCAAAATGAATCACTCCAGCGCGAACGAGGCGCTCGTATTCATTGACAAGGCGGCCACTCTCACCGTGCAGGGCTGGGTTATCGGTACAGACTGCGATGCGTACACCCGCACTCCGGCAGCGGTCAAACACCGGCTTGAGCTCCCTCACATCAGAAATCGTGTTCGTCCGGAGATAGGTCATCGGACACACTTCCAGCGTGATGCCGCGTTTCGAAAGCTCAGACAGGTGCTGTGGGTGATGCAGAGCAATCTGGATACCGTGACCGATACGGTTGAGGTAGGGAAACAGCTGCGGATGGACATCGCTTGGGTCCGACTCCGCCATGTGCGCCGTTGTCGAAAGTCCCTCTTCTCGGGCGTTGCGGAACAGCTCAACCCACTCGGCAATCGTGGGGCCACCGGCCTGGTACGGCCCTGCGATGTCAACCGCAACACAAGCCGGATGCATCTTCGCAAGGTCGATAATTGCCTTATTTCGCGCAGGGGAAAACCCACGGTCCATGCACAAAATGAACGATGTCTTTATGGGAAAGTCGGTTACCACTGCTGCCGCAATGTCATCTACAACGCGGGACATATCTGCAAGGCGGTCATCCTCAGATAAGCCAGCCCGCGTCCGCTTGTACGGATTAAAGCGCAGCTCAAGGACATCAACTGCTTCGAAAACGCTCGCCCCGCGCACAGCCCTGTGTGCGAAATAGCCAACATCTTCAGCTTGAAGTTCTTCCACCAAATGGTGAACGCTCAGATAATCAGCAAGGTCACGGAATGGCCGCTCAAACTCATGGCGAAACCGTGAATAGTCGCCGTAGCGCGCGCGCAATCTAATGGCGAGGTCACTGGACTGCTTCTCGATATAACCCCAGAGAATTCTCGGATGCGTGGCGCCACCCAAGTGCCTGTGCAACTCGGGAAAATGCACGTGCTACCCCCCGGCCTTGCGGGCGGCGGCGGCGATTTCATTTGCGATCCGCTTGCGCATTGGGGCATCCATGAGCGAGCTGTGATCCTTGCCGGGAACGACTTCGATGATGCCATCCGAGCCAAGGCGCGCGAGCGTGTCCTTCAGCCGAACAACGGCACCCTCGAGGTAAAAGGTATCGAGACCCCCCGTGTAAACGTGCAGCTTGCCAGCAAGCTTTGGCCCAACACTCTTCCAGTTTCTTTCCAGCCGCTCACGGATATCAAATGGCTTCCAAGACTCAGCGACTTTGTGGTCAATCTTGCCGGTCTTGCGGTCCCAAATGCGCTCTGGCTGGCCATTCGATCCACACCGGCTGAACACTGCCTCAAAAGACCCTAGCTGCTCCCCGCGCCCAATTGGCACTTCCATATCGGAGAAGTCCCGGTACCAGACGATAGGCTCACTGCCGCGGCGTGCCAGCGGCCGCAACCGCCCTTGGGGATCCGTGAACATGCTGTCATCCGCGTAGAGATTGATGCGCTGAAAGTCGTGAAAGTCCACTGGATCCGGAGCCGTGCTCCAGACGCCACCAAAGACATCCGGGTAGCGAACCTGCAGCCAAAGCGAGCTCCACCCGCCGCTGGAATGGCCCATCACAAACCGGCCCGCAGGCGTTCCAAGTGCATTCACCTTACGCTCCACCGCCGGAATCAGCTCTTTGATAAGCGCATCGCCGTAAGGACCATTGTTGGCCGAGTCGGCGAACACATGATGTCCACCGGGACAATCCGAGTCCAGCACGACACGGACCACATCGATTTCATCCATGGATGAATTGCCACGCTTGGCTCCATAGTGGCGTCCGCCAAATCCCGGAAAATCGTATACGACAGCCCACTTCCGGCTTGGTGACCAGTCTTTTGGCTTGATAATCGCACACTTCAAATCGACGGGTCGGCCCACAAACCGACTGATGCGCTGGCTGCGTACAGTAAGTTCTTCGACGCCATCGGATGTTTGGAAAACCGGCTCCTGAATGACTTTGTCGATCACCAGCTCTGGTGCGGCAGCGGTGGTGTTCCACTTGATTGCCGCTGAGTAACCATTTCCAGCACCATTTCCAACCGAGCGCGCAAGCCCGCGGTCAGCCACCGCCTGAACCATCCACGTCCCGACTGGAGGTGCCGTGCGCTCCCGTGGAAACACATCCACTGAAGGGCCAGAGAACTTGACAACGTCGCCAGCGGTGATGTTGGTGACGTTTATCGCCCACATCGGAGATGGATTGAACCAGTTCGGTCCCATCCGCGGCTCGCCCGTATCTGGTTTGCCGAAGAAAACCACGATACGCCCACTGAATGGACCATTGAAGAGTCCAGGGGCAATCCGTACACGGAGGGGCTTTGCCTGCGGAGTCATGGCCTAAAGCTCCATCCCAATATGCTCCGCAACAAAGGCAAATACATCCGCTTGCTCATCCAGGACTTTTGAAATGGGCTTGCCGGCGCCGTGGCCAGCCTGGGTCTCGATACGAATAAGCGTCGGCGCAGCATCCGGGTTCTGAGCGAACTGCAGCGCTGCCGCGTACTTGAATGAGTGTGCGGGAACGACACGGTCATCATGGTCGCTTGTCGTGATGAGTGTCGCCGGATAGGACGTACCGGAAACGAGTGTGTGGTACGGGCTGTACGCCAGCAGAGCGCGGAATTCAGCTTCATTGTCGATGTTTCCGTAGTCGCTTTGCCAGGCCCACCCGATGGTGAAGAGGTGGAAGCGGAGCATATCGAGCACGCCAACAGCTGGGATTGCGGCGCCGTAGAGGTCAGGTCGCTGCGTTGAACAGGCGCCAACGAGGAGTCCGCCATTTGAGCCGCCGGCGATTGCGATGCGCTTCTTTACCGTAACGCCCCGCGTGATCAAATCCTCGGAGACGCCAATGAAATCATCAAAGACATTTTGCTTGTTCAGTTTGGTGCCGGCAACATGCCAGGTATCTCCATATTCGCCGCCGCCACGGAGGTTTGCGACGACATAGACGCCTCCCCGTTCCATGAAGGCGATGGCCGCCGGGGAGTAGCCCGGGGTCAGGGAAATGTCAAATCCACCGTAGCCATATTGGTAAACAGGCAGGTTAGGCTTGCCTACATTTTGAGCCAGCTGGGTCTGGAAGTACGGCACACGCGTGCCATCTTTGCTGATTGCAAAGTGCTGTGTCGTAACAAATGCCGTGCGATCAAACGGCACGTGCGGCTCACGGAGGACGCTGCTCGTCCGCGTGGCCACATCGAATTGGTAGATGACCGCTGGCGCCGTGTAGCCCGTAAATGCATAGCAGACTGACTTCGCCTTACGGGTGCCCGCAAAGCCGCCGGATGTCCCGATACCCGGGAGGATAATCTCTCCAAGCGCAATGCCATCCAGGGACCAGCACTCAACATAGCTGCGTGCATCCCGGAGGTAGGACACAATCAACGTCTCCCCGATGAGGCTGACACTCTGACAGGTGTCATTGCTTTCCGGGACGATTTCAACCGCATCGCTAAATGGCTGTCCGATGTGGAGACGGACGATACGCTTTCGGGATGCCCCATTGTCGGTCAGGATGTAAAACGTTGGGCCATCGTTGCCGAGGATGCTGTATGCCGCTTCGCCGACGGGCAGCCACTGCTGCACCATCGCATCACCCGATGTGAGGCTTCTGAATGCAATCCCATTACGACGGTCTGTTCCCGCATACTGATACAGGATCAGATAGTCACCATCTTCAGTAACATCCGCGCTGAGGTTCCACTTCGGCTGGTCAGGCGTCGCATAGACAAGGACATCTTCCGCTTGAGGTGTCCCGAGTGCGTGGAAGTAAACCACATGGTTTTCATTGACGGCCTGGTAGGCCTCGCCATCCTTGGGAGGTGCATACCGGCTGTAGTAAAACCCACTGGCATCTGCGGCCCAGGATGCGCCAGTGAACTTAGCCCACTCTACAAAGTCAGCTGTGTCATCCCCGGTTTCCACATTACGGACATGCCAGGTCTGCCAGTCGGACCCCGCGCGCTGGATGGAATAAGCCAGCCATGTCCCACATGGCGACACGCTGGTACCCGCGAGCGCGGCAGTGCCATCGGTAGACAACAGATTTGGATCGAGCAGGATGCGACCATTTACGGCAGGTGCATCCCCAACCATCAGCTGTGCCTGGTTGGCAAGACCCGGATTGAACGTCCAGAACCACTTGCCGCCTTCTTGCCATGGCACGCCAACACGCTCATAGTTCCAGAGGTTTGCGAGGCGTTCCCGAAGTGTGTCCCTCCCCGCAAGTGACCTCAGCAACGGCATCGTTACCGCATTCTGCGCTGCGACCCAGGATGCAGTTTCTTCCGAATTTGCATCCTCAAGCCAGCGGTACGGGTCCGCGATTTCGGTGCCATGGATGACATCCACGATGTTTTCACGGCGGGTTACCGGATACTTCATTGTCCTCGATACTCCTAAAAAACCATTGGAAACAGCCTAGCGGCGACCACTATCCGATGGACGCTCATGGCTCTCAAGCTTACGTAACACGGTGAGCAAATTCCGCATCGGCTCGGGCAGCGGTGTACGGACATCCACAATTTTGCCGGTTCGCGGGTGGCGGAATGCCAAGCGGTAGGCGTGCAGCGCCTGGCCACCGAGGGCTGCCACTGCAGCATCGATATTGACATCCCCAGTGCGGCGAATGCCCCCATAAAGGGTGTCACCCACGACTGGATAGCCAGCAAACTGGCAGTGCACACGAATCTGGTGGGTGCGGCCGGTGTCGAGGCGGCACTCCCAAAGCGAACATGGGCCAAGCGGCTCACGCATAATCACTTTGGTGACTGCCTTGCGGCAGACGCCTTGGGTTGAGCGCAAGTGGACGGCCATTTTCTTACGGTCTTGGGGATGCCGACCGATGGGTGCATCGATGACCGCATCCGGGAAGCCCGGCGTGCCCCAGACGATTGCCGCGTACCGCCGCTTCGCATCCCGTGACTGGATCTGATCCTGCAAGCCACGGTGGGTGAAGTCGTTCTTTGCGACCATTAACAGACCCGTTGTGTCCATATCCAACCGATGGACAATTCCCGGACGCTCTACGCCGCCGACGCCGCTGAGCTGACCTTTGCAGTGATGCAAAAGCGCATTGACGAGGGTTCCGGAGAGGTGACCAGCGCTTGGATGAACAGGCATCCCACGCGGTTTTTGTACGACTAAGAGGTCATCATCCTCGTAGTGCACGGTCAGTGGAATATCTTCGGGAAGGATTTCACTCGATGTAATTTCGGGAATCTCGAGAATCATCGTCTGGCCAGTTTGTACTTTGTTCGCAGAGCGGGTTGCGGGCTTTCCACTCAGGAGCAACCCGCCACCTTCTACCCAGCGCTGGATTGCAGCCCGGCTGGCCTGCGGGAGCAGCGCGACCAATGCCGTATCCGTTCGGGCCTGATTTAGCTCCTCAGGAACGACAAACTTATATGTTCCAGCGACAAGCGGTGCCAGCTCTGCAGGAGAATCATCCTCAGTGCCATCCAGCTCTTCGTCTTCAAAACCATCCACATCTTCAACTAGCGGCATCAGGCAGCAGTCTTCTTTCCGCGCTTTGCCAGCAGCAAATACGCTCCCAAACCTACGAGTGCGACGGCGATGGATGCGTATTGCCCAGTTGTGAGCACTCCGAACTGCACCTTAGCGGTCACACCCTCACGGATAAATTCGACTCCAAAGCGGTAGATGCCGTAGAGGATGGCAAACATCGCGAGTAGCTGTCCAGGCACGCGCTTCTTCGGCTCAAGGACATGGAGGATGCCGTAGATAATCAGACCACAGATAGCGGAGTAGATTGGCACCGGGTGTACGGGATTAATGCCAACGGTTTCCGCGGTGTCCGGGAGGTTGACGCCCCACGGAAGTGTGCAGTGGGTTCCAAAGCAGCAACCGTTGAGGAAACATCCGATGCGCCCAACGACATAACCCAGCGGGAGTCCGATAGCAGCGATATCCGCGGCATCCCCGAGGGCAATTCCGCGCTTCCTCGCCGTTGCAATTCCGGCCCACAGTCCGCCGATAAACCCACCAAAGCTGGTCGAGCCACCCTGCCACATCGCGAAAATCTCAAGCGGATGCCCGATGAAATACGATGGCTGCTGGATGACATAGGCTAAACGCCCACCAAGTACCCCGCCAATCAGACCGTATAGCGCGCAGTCCCAAATGACCTGCTGATCGACTTTATAACGGGATGCAGACTTTGAACCGCGCCATGTTGCGAGTAAAAACGCAAACATCAACATCACCCCCCACGCGTGGACGGGGTAGTTGCCGATTTTGAAGAGGGTTGGATGCATGCTAAGAGGTTCCTATCGCCTATACCGTTCCGGAAGGGGAATCGTTTCCGGGTGTATCCCGCGCGGCTTCCTGCTCGAGAGGGGTGGGTTGCAGAAACGAGAGGATAAGGAGGGAGACAATTCCCACCGTGATGGCACTGTCTGCGACATTGAAAATGGCGAACTTAATGCCACGAACATCGATGAAATCAACGACATTTCCGAAGCGGATGCGGTCAATCATGTTACCGAGTGCGCCGCCAAGAGGCATCGATAACGCGATGCCATACGCAATCCCCAGCCGCCCGCCGGCCTTACGCTCGGTGAGAATAATGCCAAGCATCACGATCGCGCTGGCGATCAGAATGATCGGTATTTTCCCCTCAAGCATCGAGAATGCAATACCCGGATTGCGCACATGTGTGAAGTGAAAAATGCCTGGGATGAGTGGGATCGTCCCTGTTTCACCGATGGGCATTTTGACAAGCACGATGGCCTTGCTCAGCTGGTCAAGGGTTGCGACCAGCAGTGCGGAAATATAGAAGGCAAGCGGCGACAAGCGCCGCTTTCCGTGCATCGCGGGCATCATCAGGCTTCGGTTTCCAGCGCAACCGCACCGCGGCGGATCAGCTCACGCACAATCAGCGCCTGCGGGATGGACAGTGTTGGATGCTCAGGATCCGCACCGACATCCTCGCGGATAAACCACGACCGCATACACTTCTGCCCCGGCGCAGCCTGCACACTGACACTGATTTCAGGCCCCGTTGTGAGGTCTAGCTTTGCGACAATGAGTGCCTCGCGAAGGACATCGAGTTGCGCGGCATCTAGGGGCGCCGTCACCGTCGCCCAGGCTTCTGCACTCTTGGTGATGCCACCATCCGCACGGATGGTTTCCATGGATGCGTTGAAGGCATCCCGAACTTGGAGAATCGTTCCAAACAGCGCTTCGACATCGGCATTTACCTTTGCAGGGTCGGCAACTGGGAAGTCGGCAAGCTGTGGGCTGATCGCAATATTCGATGTTCCTGGGAGGTGATGCCAAATCTCTTCACAGGTGTGCGAGAGGATAGGTGTCATCATCCGGCAGAGAGCCGAGCAGATTTCCCAAAGTACGGTCTGGCTCGAACGACGCAGCGGGCTATCCGGCAGCTCGGTGTAGAGACGATCTTTCAGGACATCCAGGTAAAACGCGCTCAGCTCCACGTTGCAGTAGTTGAGCACCGCCTGGGTTGCCTTGTAGAACGCATACTCATCGTAGGCCGCGGTGACATCCGTGATCAGTGACTGCAGCCGTGACAGCGCGTATGCATCTAAAGGATGGAGATCTGCCATCGCAACGGCATCCGTTGCTGGGTTGTAGCCAGCGAGGTTTCCAAGCAGGAAGCGCACGGTGTTGCGCAGCTTGCGGTAGGAGTCTGCGAGCTGTTTGAGGATGCCATCCCCAAGGCGCGTGTCTTCGGTGTACTCGATAGACCCAACCCAGAGGCGAAGGACATCCGCGCCGTAGCGGTCAATTGTCCCGAGTGGATCAATCGTATTGCCCTTGGACTTGGACATTTTGTAGCCAAGCTCATCCACGGTAAAGCCATTTGTAACAACAGCGCGGTACGGCGGCACGCCGCGCATCGCGGTTGCAACCATCAAGGATGAGTTGAACCACCCACGGTGTTGGTCGCTGCCTTCGAGGTAGAGGTCAGCCGGCCAGGAGTGATCGGGCCATACTCCGCTGTCGAGCACCGCAAAGCTGGTCGACCCGGAGTCAAACCAGACATCCAGGACATCCTTCTCCTTGGTGAACTCGCTCGCAGGGATGCCTTTGTAGGTAAAGCCAGTGGGGAGGATATCCACCGGGGACATGCTGTACCAGGCCTCGATGCCATTTTCCTTAACGATAGCCACAGCGGCATCGTATGCAATTTCATCGAAGACCGGCTCGCCATTCGCGTAGAAGATGGCGATTGGGACGCCCCAGTGGCGCTGGCGGGAGACGGTCCAGTCGGGGCGGCCGGCGACGGCGGCGCTGATGCGGTTGCTGGCCTGCGGCGGGTACCACGCGACGGTGTCGATACCGGCGAGGGCCTTTTTGCGGAGGTCGTTATGGTCAACGGCGACAAACCACTGCACGGTTGCACGGAAGATCAGCGGCTTGTAAGGAGCGCGTGGGGCGTGTGGGTACTTGTGGGAAAAGTCGCGGAGAGCGAGGAGCGCACCGGCATC
>CAIRTT010000581.1 GCA_903881535.1 uncultured Armatimonadota bacterium | reverse complement strand
CCCGTTGGCGCGAGAGTCCTCGCCCTCCAGCAGCTCGTAAGCAATACTCCCCCACGCCTTGTTGTCACCTATGGGCAAGCGCTGCAAACGCGACTTCCGGCTCCTAATGTCCTGACCGCACGCGTACTTGTCATTCGCGTCGGTCAAACGATGGCTCCGGACACAATTGCTGCGCGCCTGAATGCCTACGGCTATATCCGCGAGGAACAGGTCTTGGTACCTGGGACCTATTCCAGACGGGGTGACCTCCTAGATGTCTTTCCATCCGATGCAGAAAAACCGTACAGAATAGACTTTTTCGGTGATGACATCGAAAACATTCGAACGTTTGACATCGAATCGCAACGCTCTGATGGGCGTGCTGAGTTCATCACTCTGGTCCCCGGACGGGTCGTTTCCTATTCGAGAGCGGTGATGGAACCTGCAGCTCAAGCGCTTGAATCAGCCCTCAAGGCGCGCATTGCCCAGCTTACCGAGCTTGGTGTAGAAGATGAAATCAAAGACCGTTTACGGGATGCAGTTGAGACAGAGACCATTAAGATTAGGTCTGCACAGTACTTTGCCGGGATGGAGCGTCATGTACAGCTGCTTCATCCAGAATCAGTTACTGTCGACAGCTATCTCCCGGATGGTACGTTGGTTGTCTTTGATGAGCCATCATCCACTTGGAATACAACAAACCGCGAAACGGATGTTCTGGTAACCCACCTTGGTTTCCGAGCGGACAGAGGTGAGATTCTCCCGGTCTCCGATGCACTTTTGGTTTCACTTGATACGGTGTTTGCCAATCTCAGTCGATTTCCGCACCTTACCACTTGCCAGCTGCTCCGTGATGTCCCGGGTCTTGAACGTGGGCCTGTCCTCTCTGGCCACTCAGATCCCGTTGAAGCGTTTCGGGGACGTAGCCAGCCGTTCATCGATGCTGTCGGTACGTGGTGTCGTAATGGCATTACGGTTATTGCCATCAGTGCACAAGCGCCGCGCATACGCGGAATTCTGCAGCACAATAAGCTCCCCGAGGCGGATGAACCCACACCAGGCAAGATCTGTCTGATAAATGGCGCCATCAATGGTGGCTTCCGGATACAAAACCCGGCCACGATTGTCCTAAGTGACCTTGAAGTCTTTCATCCTGCAGATGTCAGGAAGAAAAACAAAATCCGTCCTGAGTTCAAAGATGGGATGCGCCTGACAAGTCTTCTTGACCTAGAGCCAGGAGATTATGTCGTCCACATCAACCACGGCATTGGACGTTACCGTGGATTAGCCAAAATTCCAGTGCAGGGCACTGAACGTGAGTTTTTGCTTGTCCAATACGATGGCAACGACAAGCTGTATGTTCCGACGGACCAGATTGACCGGCTTCAAAAGTACATCGGAAGCGAAGGCAACGCACCATCGGTGCACAAGCTCGGTGGTACCGAGTGGCTTAAGGCAACCGCTAAAGCGCAGCGTCAGGCAAAGGAAATCGCTGGCGATCTTGTAAAGCTCTATGCAACCCGCCAGGCGAGTGAACGCCCGACCTATTCCGATGAAAATCCATGGCTTAGGGAAATGGAAGATGCGTTCCCCTATGTCGAAACCGATGATCAGCTGCAGGCTGTTGAATACATCATTCAGGATCTGCAAGCTCCGAAGCCGATGGACCGTTTGATTTGTGGAGATTTTTTAACCCAGATACAGCAGATAAAAAAGATGGGTAATATCAAAGATTTAATGGGCATGATTCCAGGTAT
>CAIRTT010000580.1 GCA_903881535.1 uncultured Armatimonadota bacterium | reverse complement strand
GTATTCCGCAACCTTGCCCACCCATTCGTCCGGAACCAGCCCAAACGCCAGAGGAAACATGTTTGCGTGCAGACCAGCATGCTTGGTTCCGACACCATCCGTGTACCGCTCCAAGACAGGGTCAAAGCACTTTTCTTGAAATGTGCGATACACACGCTTGAACGTTCGACCAACCTCTGCCGCCTTGACATCGTAGCCGAGCGCTTCGTACATCGCGCTAAGATCGCGAAGTGCAGCTAGGTAGAACGCATTAGTGATTGTGCTGACTGGCATGAGCTCAACGTTGTCTCGCTCCCCCTGCGGCCAGTCGACGATGTCCCTTATGGGCTCATTCCGGAAAATGGACCTTAGGATAGCCTTGCTTGGCACAGGGTTTACGGTGGAAATGAGGCCATCCGGGCCGGCCAAGGCTTGGAGAGATTTGGCATCGATAGTCTTAATGTGCTGTTTAACCGACGAGATATCACCGGTATGGAGGTGGTCCTGCCATGCCATCAGGACACTGAAGAGAATCCACTCTGTCGGCCACGTTGGCTCGAGCATCAGGAGTTCATGCGTATGCCTAGCGGTTGTATAGGAGCGATCAACGCAGTAATGCCCAAGCATATTGATGTAGGCATCCGCTTCGTAGGGAAGCCTCTCACGATCGCCATCTACGTAGACTCCGCAAAACGATGTCGCTTCCATCGTGTCTTTACTAAGCAGCCAAACGCGGTTCAGGGTTTCATCAGACGATGTAAACGCTGAAGCATTTGCATTGAACGGAACCGTCACCACGGTGCGTTTAACGGTGATGTCATCGCTTAGTGCCCCATCGACTTCGATGTAGCGAAACGGCATCACAGGCCCGATATCGGTCGGCATCCTGCGCGTATCCTTGGCCGTTAGACGCAGCGATGACTTGCCAGATTCGCCAAGTGTCACGACTTCTTCATGAAAACGAACATTTCCACCGGGCGAGCGGTTGATCCGTCCATTTGTCAACACCTCCCCTAAGCGAATGGTCACCCGCGCACCAACTGGTCCGGAAACAATGACATTTCCAAACATCGCCCTGCCAAAATCGTAGACCCGAAGCTGCCCGGACCGCTTTTCGACACGGAGAGGCGTTTCCTCGCGCACAACAAGCCCGTCCTTTGGAGACACATGAAAGCGCATCGGGGACAGAGATGTGGAAAACCTCCCAGTTTCTGACCATTCTGACACGCGCCCCTTAGCATTCCAGCAGCGCACTTTGAAGGTAAAGCTCTGGTTCCGCTGCGGATTGAACGCTGGAAGCCGGGCAGCGGTTGATAAGGAAGAACGTACGCGGCCAGTATCAAAGACCAGACTTTCAGATCCACCGTAAACAGTGATTTGATAGCCCGTTTGTACCGTCCACTCAGGGCCATCCGGGAGAATCCATGAAATCCGCGGCTTATCGTCCGTTACCGGAACGCCACCACTGGCATCCTGTAAATCAACCAACAGCCCTGTAGGTTTCATGATGCGTGCTCCAATTAAAACCGGCCCGGGGGTAACCGGGCCGGACAAACAGTAAACCCAGCGAGACTACTTCGCCTTGGCCTTGTATTCCTCGAGGCGGGCTTGTAGTTCCTTCTTCATTTCAGCAGGTGCGCCAGCAGGAAGCTTGGTGATGGCCTTCTCTTGAATCTCGATGGCTTCCTTGTAGTTGCCAGACTGTGCGAGTGCAAATGCCAGGGTGTCAAGAATCTGACCATCTTCGCCATTTGAGAGCGCGACGGCCTTGCGTGCCAGCTCGACATTCGACTTTTTCAATGAATCAAATTGTGGTGGAAGCTTTTGCTTTGGATCTGTGACTGCCCACGCGATGGAGTTCAGCATCATGGCAACCTGGCCACGCATTGCTTTGGCTTCCTCTGTATCACCGGATGTTTCAGCATCGACAAGCGCCATGCCTTCATCCAGTTTGCCACCCACGAGGAGGTTCTGCAGCTTCATCGCGAAGGCTTGCATTTTCTTCTCAGCAGCCTTGCGGACATTAGCTTCCTTTGCATAGGTAGCAGCATCCCACTTACCAGCGCAGATTTTTTCGAGCGGGCCGTCCATCTCCATCGGGTGACCAATCCAGGCTACTTTGCCCTTTTGATCAATGATGAATGCGCTTGGGATGCCATTTTCGCCCGCAGCGGCCATCCACTTGGTTGCCATCGTCCCGCCGGTGATCTTGAAATCCATCGCTATCGAATAGTCCATCTTTGCACCCATCTCTTTGATGAATGCATCGACCTTCTTCGCGATGGTTACGGGATTGGTGTCACCGCCATTGCCTTCCCAGATTGAGATGCCAGAGAAGTCTGCCTTGGCCTTGTACTTCTTGGACAGATCGGTGATGTGTGGGATGGTTGCTTTGCAGGGCCCGCACCACGTCGCCCAGAACTCAACAACGTGCACTTTGCCTGGAGTCAGCTTGTTCGGGGTTCCCTTAACCCACTTTGCCACGCTAAGAGGTGGTGCTGGATCGCCGACTTTAAGGTCAGCCTTTGCAGCGGTAGAGATGGTGGATGTCAGTGCTGCGGTTGCAGCGATGATCGCAAATGTGCGCATATCGTTACTCCTATTGGGGGCGGTAATGGGTTATTCTACGGCGAAACCCGGGAGAAAGTTTCCCATACCAGGATCGCAGGATTCTTACGGAGCAACCAGCGTCCAAGTGATGAGCTGCAGGGGCAAACTGTGCCACCAGGCATGAATTTTCTGGTCCGATGTAACTCCGGCAGGCAGAATTTTAGCAGGAACAGACACCTTGAGCTCTGGGACATCGAACGGATAAGGGTCTAATACCAGTCGATTTCCGCCTAACGCTCTAACGCTGATATCGACTAAATCATCCCAGCCAGCCCTCGGGACCCCGATAAGTGAAAAGTCATCGCTTCCGAGGCCATTGGTTATTCCTGATGTCGCTGGGATGAGCTTGGAACAGAGCGCCAGTGAGAGGCCATCACAGAGCTGCAGCAGCCTGATGTTTGGTTTGATGACATCGTCACCGAGCCAGTTTGCACCACATTCATCATCCAAAATCGTCTGTTCGAGACGTTTCTGGGTAACCGCCAGCCCGCTCAGGAATTCCTTGGGTAGATCAAGCGCGCCTGGATAGAGCTGCTCGGGAGCACCCTTCCAAAACAGTGGGTGTGTAAAGCGTGCATCGGGTTGATCGACCACACGTATCGCGTAAAGCCAGTACGCATGCCACGAGATCAGCAGACTTGCATAGGGATGCGTAGGCAACCTCGCTGTTCCGAGGTGCCAGCGCTCCATCCCGGCCTGTTGATCCTGCAAGACCTCCCCCAGCCCCATCGGGTGGCCCGTTTCAACCGTGGTGCTTGGGTCTGCTTCCCATTCCCACCAGCCATTGTCGTGTTCCGCGATGCCGAGAAGGACCTCGCTACGCAGACGGTCAGCTTCTGCCGGATTTCCATAGTGGCCCGGTGCGGTAAAGAAGTCATTTCCCCAGTGTGCCGCAAGCATCCCCGCAAGGCGCCCATGGTCAGGCTGGGTGATAAATGTCAACGTGTCGTTGTGCTCAGTTCGCAGCATCGGGTATCTCCGTATCAAACATCAACGAAAAACCCCAGCTGGAATATCCAAACCGGGGTTTTAAGGTCGCCTGGGTACGCGTAACCTTACTCGCCAGCGTACTTGTCCACATTGCCCTTGTTGTATTCAACCGGCTCGCCAATGATCAGGACATTGTTCTTACCGACCTTTTTGTCACCCATTTTGGTGAGGGGGAGGTCAGGGATGTTGATCGTGGCGCCATCGGCAGGAGTAAACTTGCCTTCGGCCATGCGAACTGCAGCGTAGGATGCGATGTAGCCCTGCTCCGCTGGATCCCAGAGGAAGACCTTAGGAACGATGCCATCTTTGAGGTGTCGTTGCATTTGCTTGGCAACACCAAGTCCGATGACGCTGACGCCAGCACCCTTGGCATTCTTGCCGCCTGGGTAGACGCCTGCCTGCTCAACAGCCTTTGCACAGCCATACACGCCGACGGTTGTCGGTGCGATGATGCCCTTGAGGTCTGGGTGCTTGGTCAGCAATGCTTCCGCTTCAGTAAGGGACTTTTGGTCCTTGTCATCGCCGTAGACAACGTCCACGAGCTGCATCTTGGCATACTTTGGATTCTTGATCGCTGCCTGCATACCCTTGATCCACTTGTTCTGGTTAGGAGCATCAGTTGTTGCAGAAAGGATGGCAAACTTGCCTTCGTAGTTCATGATGATGCCCATCTGTTCGATCAGAAAGTCACCCATGGTGTCGAAGTCACATGCGAGAACGCCGAGGTCACGGTGTGTTTCATTACCGGTGAGGTCAGAGTCCACGGTGATGATCTTGATGCCCTTAGCCCGGGCTTCATCGAGGGTGCCGTTGAGGGCATCCACGGAGTTTGCCGCGATAACGATAGCGGTGGCTCCGCGTTGGATTTCATCCTTGATGTACGAGATCTGCGCAGTTGGTTCAGCAACAGCAGGTCCAGTGGTGGAGAACTCGAAGCCGAGCTCCTTGGATGCCTGCTGGAAACCCTTTTCCATGGCTTCGAAGTATGGGTTACCCATGTTCTTCGGGATGAAGACGATGCGGGATGAACCGGTCTTCGGGGTATCCCCGGATCCGGCGGCGCCTTCCTTACCGGCAGGCTTACAGCCCAGTGGTGCGATCGCGCCAAAAGCTGCAAGCGCAGCCAGCGCGAAAATAGACTTACGTGTCATGTTTCAATCCTCCAACTCAAACCGGCTTGACAGCACGGCTGCTAAATCCTAATTGCGACAAACGATGCGGTTCTACCTGCCACGCTTTCGCGCAGTGAAATTACTAAACAAGACAGAGACAATGAGCAGAAGCCCGATGACGGCAACCTGCACTTCGGCTTTGACGCCTGCGACACCCATTCCGGTCTGCACGACGCCGACAAGACCAAGCGCGGTGATGGTTCCAACGATGGTTCCACGCCCACCGAATATAGATGCGCCACCAAGAACAACGGCAGTGATGACATCGAGTTCGAGGCCTCGTGCGTGGTCAAAGCGTGCAACTCCGAGGCGCGAGAGCATCAGCATACTGCCAATACCCGCTGCGACTCCCGAGAGCGTAAAGAGCTGTATTAGAATCTTTCCGGTCGGGATACCGGCATGCCTTGCCGCTTCGGCATTTGTGCCGAGTGCCGTCACCCAGCGGCCCCAGACGGTCCGGTGAAGCACGCCTGCTGCGATAACCGCGAGAATGGCCAGGAGGACCATCGGGACATGGAAATAGGTCCCAGGGAGCTGGATTTTATGGATACCAACGAGCTCCTTCGGCATCGGGAGCGAGTGATCGCCAAGAAGAATCTGCGCCACGCCGCGGAAGAGCGCCATGGTTGCGAGGGTAACGACCAAAGATGGCAGCTTGCCTTTGGAAACAAGGAGGCCGTTCAGTGCTCCGAGTGCGCCTCCGACAACGGGTGCAACGATGATCATCGCCACAGGTGGCAACCCGTATTTTGAAACCAGGGTTGTACAGATCGCGCCGACGAGCGCAAGAATCGATGTGACAGAGAGGTCAATGTGCCCGGCGATGATCACAAAGGTCATTGAAAGCGCGAGAATCCCAGCCTCCATATACAGCGTTGAGCGGTCGAACAGGTATTCGGCATCGAGGAAGCGTGGCTCCCGGAAGGCACTAAACCCAAAGGCAAGCAGTAAGAGGACAACTGCTACAATTTCAGGACCAAAGCGGCTGCGGATGCGGGAGATCATACAGCCTCCCCTGCGCGCTTACGGGCGCTGCGTGCAAAGCGCTCATCGGCGATGATTGCGACCAGCAGCACCAATCCATAAATCGCCATTTGCCAGGTATCGGCGATAGCGAGAACAGAAAGGGCGACGTTGACAACGCCGAGCAAGAGGCAGCTGAGCGCGACGCCAGGTGCGCCACCAGTACCTCCGAATACTGAGACACCACCGATCACAACCGCTGCAATCACCTGAAGTTCAAAGCCATTTCCAATACCGCTTGGGTTGACCGTCCCATAACGACTTGCGTAGAGGACACCCGCGAAACCACCGCCGATTCCGCAGAGCACATAGGCCATGAAGGTGACAAAGTTTACGGGAATGCCCCGAAGCGCCGCGGCATCTGGATTACCGCCAAGCGCATACACATCACGGCCGTAACTGGTATACGTCATCCCCAAGTGGCTGAGGATCATCACGAGTAAGGCAATCCAAACAACCCACGGAATCGAGTTAATGAATGGGACGTTCGAAAGAAGCGCCGGACCTTCAAGAGACCAGTTCATCAGGTCTTTTGGTAGTTGGTAGTCATCCACCTGGCGGCCACCACTGACGATAAATGTGAGGCCGCGATAGATTCCAAGTGTGCCAAGGGTTGCAACGATTGGTGGGACCTTGGCAAAGGCAATCATCCCACCGTTGATGGCACCCAGGATGGCCCCGAGTCCGATTCCGATGACCGCTGCCCCGCCGACGCCCAGCTGCGGGTAATCCCGAAGCAGAATCGCCGTCGTCATGCCAGCAAGGCCGAGAATGGACCCAACGGAGACATCGATTCCGCGGGTGATAATGACCGCCGTCTGGCCCATCGCGGCAACCGCAAGCAGTGGAACCCAGAGCAGGATACTGCGGATGTTCTGTTCACTGGCAAAGCGAGGTTGTAAGGCAACTGCAACACCGACAATTAAAATGATGGCAACCACGAGTGAAAGTTCACGGCGTGCGAGGAGCTTTTTCATGCGGTGACCTCTGCGAGTGTTGCACCTGATGCGGCAGCAATAATGCCTTCTGCCGTGGCATCCTTGCGGTCAAACGTACTCACAATCTGCCCTCCGCGCATCACCAAAACTCGGTCGCTCAGCGCAAGCACTTCCGGAAGGTCACTGGAAACCATCAGTACAGCGAGTCCGCTCTGTGCGAGCTCGACAATCACGCGGTGCACTTCGGCCTTTGCGCCGACATCGATTCCACGCGTCGGTTCATCTAGGAGCAGCACCTTCGGATTGGTCAGCAACCACTTTCCGATAACGACTTTCTGCTGGTTACCACCACTGAGCTCGCGGATGGTTTGCTCATCATCGCGCATTTTCACAGCCAGACGCTGAGTTCCCTCGGCCGACTTTTTCCGTGCCGTTTTGTCATCCACCAAACCAAGCTTTGCGAGGCGCGGCATGATCGCAAGGCTTCCATTTTCCCAAATGGACTGCGGCATGAGAACACCGTGTTGTTGACGGTCCTCAGGAACCAGCGCAACACCCGCTTCCATCGCGCGTGCAGGATCATGATGGACAAGCTTCGTCCCGACGACGGTAACCAGGCCGGAATCAACGGTATCGAGGCCAAAAATGGCTCGCAGGACATCTGTGCGGCCAGCCCCCACGAGGCCAGCAAGCCCAACGATTTCCCCAGCCTTTACACTTAGCGAGATGTCCGCAAAGCGGGGTTTGCGGGTTAACCCGCTCACATCAAGGGCAACATCACCAAGGTTAGGTTCGCCGCGTTCGACGAGGTGGTGGACATCACGCCCGACCATCCAGCGCAGGATTGCATCAACATTTGTTTCTGTCCGCAGCGTCTCGCCGACCTTAAGGCCATCCCGGAGCACACTGATGCGGTCACAAATGCTGAAGATCTCCTCCATACGGTGGCCGATAAACGCAATAGCTTTGCCTTCGGCCTTGAGGCGGTCAAGAACTGCCGAAAGCTTTTTGACTTCGCCAGGGGTCAGCGATGCGGTTGTTTCATCTAGGATCAGGACTTTGGCATTTAGCGACAACGCCGATGCAAGCTCAATCATTTGCCGATCGGCGACCGAGAGCCCACGAACAGGCGCGCTGACATCGAGCGTAACTCCGAGCGCCGACAGGTACTTCTCAGCATCCTGGCGCATTTTTGCCCAGTCGATACGACCAGCTTTCGTCGGCTGGCGGCCAATGAAAATGTTTTCAGCCACCGAAAGATCCGGGAAGGTTAGTGGTTCCTGGTGGATGAGGGCGATGCCCTTTGCTGCGGCATCCCGGGGGCCGGACAATGTGATCTCATTCCCCAGCAAAGCAAGCTTGCCGGAAACCGGCTTATAGACGCCACCGAGAATTTTGGCAAGTGTCGACTTGCCAGCTCCATTTTCACCGAGGAGCGCATGGACTTCTCCAGCCCTCAGCTCGACGGAAATGTCTGCAAGGACTTCGACTGGACCGAAACGCATCGAGATATGCGATGCGCTTAGAATCACAGCTCCGCTTACCGGATTCACTGCAGCACTACTCACTTGGCAGCGATACCTGCCGCACGGACGACGAAGAAGTAGGTTCCCGAGCCAACCTCAACGATACGTCGGTCACCCTTTTGGTAGCCACGCACTGGCATCCCACTCTCTGTAACAACATCATCAGCGCCAGCAGGAACATGAATCTCTGCGGTTGCATTCGCAGGAATCGTCACAGTGAGGGACAGCGAACCATCATCGGAGCGGGTCCAGCTCGACTTCACAACGCCGCGGATGCTGTCATACGTCGAATTGACATTTTTCAACGCAGATTCGACTTCTGGCTTTACGACAATACGCTTCCAGCCTGGGCCAATCGTATCGATGCCGCCGACCGCTGTGTGGAGATACTCGGTGATACAGCCAAGCCAGTAGTGGTTGAAGGAGTTCATCCCCGCATCCTGGAAGCCCTTTTCAGGCGTCCAGCCATCCCAGCGCTCCCACATCGTCGTTGAGCCAAGCTTGACCTGATACAGCAGCGATGGGAATGTTTCCGTCAAGAAGAGCTGATCCGCATAGTTTGCCCGTCCACCCATCCGAAGCGATGGCAAGAGAACCGGCGTGCCGATAAAGCCGGTCGCGAGGTGGTCGCCACGCTTCTTGAGCAAGTTGACCAGATTGTTGGTCGCCTTGGCACGCAGCTCGACTGGAAGGAGTTCATAGGCTAGCGCAAGGGCATAGAAGGTCTGGGAGGACTTACCCTTGTCTTCGACGCGGCCATCCGGGGTGACAAAGTTCTCAAGGAATGCTTTCCGTGCCGTTTCCATGGTGTTACGGTAGCGGCGTACGGCGACACGGTCCCCAATCGCTTCTGCGAGCTCGGCCATCATTTTGGCATCCTGATAGTAGTATGCCGTTCCATGGATGCCAGATTGCTGAACGCCATCAAGGAGGAGCCAGTCGCCGTATGCGCCGACCTGACGGATTCCATTCGGGGCAACCTTATCGAGGTGATCCATAAACTTGTTCAGGTTAGCCCAGTGGCGCTTGACCGCTGTGACATCACCGTACATTTCCCACATTCGATAGGTGCAGACAACGCCTGCATCTTCCCAAGCTGCATTTCCAAAACCGACCATGCTTAGGTGCGGTGCAACATCACCAAACATTCCAGCATCGTTTTGTGAATCCTGAATGAGGTCAACAAGCCACTTGGTGTAGAACGGTGCGATGTCGCGGTTGAATGCGGCAGCCTTTGTGAAGACCTGTGCATCCCCCGTCCAGCCAGCACGTTCATCACGCTGTGGGCAGTCTGTAGGCACATCGAGGTAGTTGCCCCGCTGTCCCCAGTCTGTGTTCAGAACCAGGCGGTTGAGGAGTGGATTGTCCGATGTAAACTCACCAGCCTTTGGAAGGTCGGAGTGGTAGACAACCGCTTTGACATCCTTTGCAGCCGGACCTTCATCTACACCGGTGATTTCCACATATTGGAAACCATGGAAGGTAAAGATTGGCTCGCAAACGGTTTCGCCATCCTTGGCAAGAGTGTATGTATCGGTCGCCTTTGCTGCACGGAGATTTGTTGTGTAGAGGGTGCCATCCGTGTTCAGGAACTCACCATGGCGAACGGTGATCTTTTGGCCTTTTTTGCCATTAACCTTGAAGCGGACAACGCCGGACAGGTTTTGCCCGATGTTGTAGATGTAGACACCTGGCTTTGGATTCGTTCGGCTCTTTGCCGCAATCAGCTCCTGCTCACGAACGCCGCTATTTGGGTGTGCCTGTACAGGAACATCGGGGACATTGGTCAGCTCCGCAGGCTTCCAGCCAGCCGTGTTAAAGCCCGGAAGTGTCCATGCACCGAGGTCTTTGTTATAGTCGATGCTGGTGCCCATCAGCATGTCTGCGTATTCGACGGGGCCAGTGCCGGACATCCATGTTCCATCCGTCGCAACCATTTGCACACGGCCATCGGAGTATTCAATGCGCAGCTGTGCACGTAGCGCAGGGTCGCCTCCGTAGTACTTACGTCGCCCGGTGAATGCCAAATAGGATGCGTACCAGCCATCCCCGAGGATGCCGCCAATGGCATTATCTCCGGCTTTGAGAT
>CAIRTT010000579.1 GCA_903881535.1 uncultured Armatimonadota bacterium | reverse complement strand
GAGACTTACCTGCAGCAGCCACAGCCTTGGCAGCAATGACCTTTGCACTTTCAGCCGCTGCTGCCAACTTCTTGTCCTTAGGTGCCTTTGCTGCTGCCGCTTCAGCCTTCGCTGCCGCTGCCTTCAGTGCATCAATTGATGGTCCCGCAGGAGCTTCAGGCTTTGCCTCACCACCACCCGCAGGTGCGGTCCAGGACTTTGGCTTGGAATCAGCCTCAGGGCCAACCTCCACACCAGCCTTCTTTGCTTCCGCTGCATCATCAAAGCCTGCAAACGAAAGATTGCCAGCCTTGTAGAAGTTACCACGGTAGTTACGCTGAGGTGGTTGCACATGGCAGTAAGTACACTTCACGCCTTCCTTCTCAGCAAATGGTGGCTTCGCGTTGGCGGTGCCTGCGAGCAAACCAAGCGCGGTCACTGCGAACAATGCGCGAGTTGTCATTGACATCTTCTGGACTCCCTTTGGCTGCACATCGACAGCCTCTGAAACCGGATTTCTACGTCAGAGGGTTCCAATCGTTGAAAAATCCCCCCAGACACGCCGCAATTATACTGGTGCGACACCCATAACCTGCAACCCTTTTTCTAACGGCTCTGACAAATGCACTTAGGCATCAAGCACGGCATCCAGATGAAACATCCGGTCAGGGGTAGAAAGCACGACCAGGTCATCCGGGATGAACAGCTTTGTCGGACACAAACATGCAGCTTCGACGCTTGCGAGCATGTCGCGGACCATGTCCACCGTGGATGGATCTGCGAAAGGATTTGACTCGTTCTCACGAAGAAATCGATGTAACCTTACGCGCAACATACGTGTCGCATCACTGCGCTCTTCCTCGCGGATATGCTCATCATCCGACAGAGCAAACAGAAACTCAATTACCGGATCAACAGACATCGGTTGCATCCTACCCGCATTTTCGTCAGGGTGGAAGACAACCCAGTATTCTTACTTGGATACGATTCGTTGAATATTGGGAAACAATCCGGCCTCTATCCAGAACCCCTAAGGCACAAGATCTTGGTCGCTGTCATCACCCGATGCACCTTGCACACCAAGGGCAGCATCCAGAATTTTGGAAACCACAGCCGCGATATCGCCCTCTTGCACCGCCCACGGCGGAGGAGCCAAGCGCAAAATATCCGGTGGCCGATGATCCGGAACAACACCCATGCCACGTAAGGCCTTTGACATCCTGCCAGCACCCGGGTGCGCAAGCGCAATATGCCCGCCACGCTGCGCCGCATCAGCTGGCGTAACTACCTGCCAGCCGCCAGCGCTTGCTGTCTCCACAAGCCTTGCACGCAGCTCGGATGTCACAATGCTACTGGCCGCCTCAACCGCCGCAAACCCCACCGCTTCAAAGGGTTGTAACGCCCCCGAGAGCGCCGCCAAGCTAAAAATATGTGGCGTCCCAAGCTGGTAGCGCGCCGCACCCGGCGCTGGTACGTAGACACCCGCTGGATCGAACATCCGATGCTGATCAACCCCAAACCACCCACGGAGCGCTGGCAACATTTCCAAATGCCTTGGATGCACATACATCCCGGCAACCGCCCCCGGCCCCGCATTCATCCACTTGTAGTGACACCAAACCATCGCATCAATGACATCCACACCGAGGTCTGCCACAACCCCGATCGCATGTGCGGCATCCCAGATCACACGGCAGTCACACGCGATTGCCGCCGCCTGAATCGCACGCATATCGAGGCGCTGCCCCGTCGTATAAACCACCACCGGAAGCACCGCGGTACCGCCATGAGGAAGCGCCGCGATCACAGCTTCTGTTTGGTAAAGCCGATCAGATTTTGGCTGAATAGAGTGGATGTGAGTAACGCTCATCCCAGTGATTTCCGCGATGCTCTCCACCACGATGCGGTCGCTCATAAAGGCTTGGGCATCGATGGCAAGGCCTGTTCCCGGGCGGTGCAGCGTCAACAAGAGGTTTAGCAAATTCGATGTAATCGAGCCCGTCACCGCGACCGTTCCACTTTCGGCTCCAAGCAATGCCTCGAGACGCGTAGCGAGCTTGCCAGGCAGGTGTAGCCAACCATCCGGGCCATCCGTCCAGCCCCCAATCCCCTGCTGCTCCCATCGCACCAGCTCGGCATCGATCGCCGCACGTACCGCAAGGCTATACGGCCCAAGCGAGTTGCCATCCCAGTAATGCAAGCCATCCATCACCGGGAAACCCGCACCACGCAATGCATCCACCGCTGCCCAGGTTGCCATCAGCTTTCGACTCCATCCGGTGTAACGCGCCACACCTTGGCATCCGCGACCAGACTCTGCGGAAGTGAGCTCAAGTCCGTCGTCGTGATAAATGTCTGCGCACCCGTGCGTGAGCGTGAAAAAATACGACTGCGGCGCAAAACATCGAGGTCGGAGAGGACATCATCGAGGAGCACAATAGGGCTCTCACCCACCCACTCTTCGAGCAGTTCTTCCTCCGCGAGGCGCAGTGCGAGCGCCACCGTACGCTGCTGTCCTTGTGAGCCAAATGTCCGGACATCCACAATTTCGCTGCCTGGGGTTGTCATTTGTAAATCGATATCATCCCGTTGCGGACCACTCAAGCTCGTCCCGCGGGCGATTTCACCACTGCGGATACGCTCAAACTGCGCGGCGAGCGCGGCGGTGATGCCATCCGGGGATGCATCTTCAAATGCCACACACGGCGCGTACTTTACAATCAGACGCTCCCGGTCTCCCGCCAGGCTTTGGTGTATCTGGCTGGCCCTCGGAGCCAGTCCACCCAGAAATGCCGCCCGCCGCGACATCACCTTCCCGCCAAAATCACACAGCTGCTGCGTCCAGACATCCAGCGTCTCCGTCCCAGCATCCCCGTGACGGATACTCCTGAGGAGCTCATTCCGCTGATTCAGAATTCGGCGATAGGCGCCAAGCGTGATTGCATAGCGCGGACTTGCCTGCGCGAGCTCGTAGTCGAGAAAGCGTCGACGCTCATCGGGCTCACCCTGCACAATCGCAAGGTCGGTGCTGGAAAAAAGTACCGTGTTCAGATGCCCGAGCAGCTCTGCGACGCGCTGCGCGCGCTGGCCATCGATGATCGCGCTTTTCCGCTCCCCGCCCGTCCCTTCGGAACCCGGCCGCGCAAACACCAAGTCGAGTGAGCGAGAACGCCCGATGGCATCCCGGTGCACATCCGCGCCGATACGCGCAAGCGGCTGTCCGAAGCGGATCAGGTCGATGTCTTTGTGTGACCGATGACTCTTACTCGTCGCGAGCGTGTAAAGCGCCTCGAGGAGTGCGGTTTTTCCGTGGCCATTTTCGCCGACAAGCACATTTAGACCGGGCTGCGGAGACAAAGCGACCTGCGTATGACAGCGGAAATCCGTGCAGCGCAGGTCGTTGATAATCACTGCTTAGTGTAGCAGGAAGCGCGAATGGTTCGGAGGCTTCAGACCATCCCGCGGGCTTTGAACCACTCCGCGCATGCCTTTGGCCACTCGAATGTCTCAGGCGCGGATGCCGATCCGAGCCCAACACCATGTGCGCCCTTTTCATAAACCTGGAGCGCAAATGGCACTTTATGCGCCGCACAAGCTTGCGCAAACAGGAGGCTGTTTTCGACCGGCACAACGGTGTCATCGTAGGTGTGCATCAGGAATGTCGGCGGCGTGTCCTTGTTGACCATTAAGTGGTTGGACAGATTGAGCTTTAGCGCGATGGTCTGCTTGTCACCAAGGAGGTTGTTCCGGCTGCCGACATGGGTGTACGGACCATTCATATCGATGACGGGGTAGACG
>CAIRTT010000578.1 GCA_903881535.1 uncultured Armatimonadota bacterium | reverse complement strand
GCCCGACCCCGGTCTTCACCACGGACGCCGCGCAGCTTATTGAGGAGCAGAAGCTTTACGAGGCGCGCATCGAGCGCGAGTCGCACATGCACAAGAAGGATAGCGCCTTTCAGTGTACGCAGATTCCCGAGCCGGACGAGGACTCGCTTCAGGACGAGGAGTGAACACATCAGTCGACACGATGGCGCCTAAGGTGGCGGGAGTGAAGCGGGATCGGACTAGCGTTGCACCTCCCACTATGCGCTTGATCACGCTAGCAAACTGCGAGTCTACCGAGACGGTCTTCGGCATCAAGCCTCTCGAAACGTCTCCGGCCATGGCGACGCCCATCGAGCATTCCGCCTACGAGCTTACGGAGCTTCCTGTGGTGGAGCCCCGCGCGCCGCGCGCCATGCCGTGGGAAGAGGACGATGCCGCCTACATCAAGTTCCGATCCCGCCTTCCCTTAGCGGTAACGGGAGATGCCATCTACGAGCATATCGCCAAGCCCTTGCTAGCGGGACCGTGCGACGCTCCGCAGCGCTCGGACGCCTGGCACCTCGCGCGCTCCTTCGCAGTCACCGCCTCGCAATTTGCCAGCGCATCCAACGAGAATCCAAGCATGTCGCAGAACAAGCTTCTCGCCAGCAAGATCTTTCCCACCAAGCACGGCTTTGGCGGCAACTCGTTTACGGAATGGGGTACGATCCACGAGAAGCACGCGGAAGAGGCATTTGTGAGCTTTCTTTGTAAAGTAAACAACAGTACCGCTACTTCTTTCGAGACCGGCTCCGACACGGAGATCCGCTTCTCGGATGGCCTGTGTATTACGCATGAGGCGCACAAGCGCGACGCCGCACAGCCGTTTCTCGGCTTTAGCCCAGACGGGCTGCTCTGGAATGCGGACAAGACGGAGGTGGCACTGATTGAGTACAAGTGCCCTGCTTACCAACGATCCGGGCCAGGGCACCCGTATGCCGCGAAAAACGACCTGTGCATCCCTCGACAGTACATGCCCCAGATACAAGGTAGTCTACAATTGATGCGGGGCTCTTATACCGGTGTGCGATGCGTAAGGGCTTGGTTCGTGGTATGGCAGGCACATCAGTTCTTTGTGACCCACGTGCCGTACGTACCCCGCTTTGCAGACAAGATCGTGCAAGCCTCAAGTTCATTCTTCAAGGACAGATTTCTGCCCGCGTGTGCCGACGCAGTCACAGAACGCGATAAGTCTGTCGCTATTGCCGGAAATGCAGGGGTCAATTGAGGATTCGCTCGTGATGGATGCAACCACTATGACCTTTTTGCGCATGTCGTCGTTGCGGCTTATCGATATCGACCTTTTGCTGGCGCGCACCCAGTATCTTCAGGCACTTTACTTACAATCGCAGTTCCTGTGTGAGCGCATGTTTGATAGCGCGTATGACTGGAATCGCGACGACTACGATACCGGGTACCGCGCTGTAGAGGGGATGGCTCTGGAGCACCAGATCCGGGTGGCGGAGATGGAGGTGGAGGAGTCAACAGCTGTGGTGCTTGCAAGCTTATCCACGTAACCACTAAAGTCCTAGGTGCCAAAAATAACAACATAAAACGACGCATTACCCGTTGCCACGAATTGGACGAAGAAGTCAGCAGTCGTAACTGAGTAAGGGAAGTATCCCGTCACACCTGCCGCTGTTGGCTGCAAAATGATGGTTGGTGCTGATGTGTAGTTTGCAAAACCCAGACTTGCATATGTTATGCGGCTAGTTGATGCAACAGATGCGGTTGTCGCCCTTTGGATGACGGGCTGTTGAACAAATGTCGAACTTAGAGAGTAACGCGGAGACTGGCTAAAGTCAAATTGTCCACCGGGTCCCGCGACGAACCCGATTGTAGCTGGTTGTAGGTAGATTTGCGAGCCCCCCTGTCCTACAATACGAAGCACACTTGCAATTCCAGGTCCTACAGGAGCCGCGTTAAAATCGCAATAGTTTGTAGAACTTGCATTGAACGTATTGATATT
>CAIRTT010000577.1 GCA_903881535.1 uncultured Armatimonadota bacterium | reverse complement strand
CAGGCATGATTGTTGGCAAGCATCAGCGTGAAGGCGACCTCGTTGTCAATGTCTGCAAAGTCAAGCAGCTGACGAACATGCGTAGCTCGACATCCGATGTTGGTATTCGTCTGACGACCCCAACGACGATGAGTCTTGACCGTAGCCTTGAATACATCGGCCCGGATGACCTCGTGGAAGTTACTCCAAAGAGTGTCCGGATGCGTAAGAAGGAACTGGATGCAGGAATGCGCCGCCGCTCTGAAAAGCGCGGTGATTAGGATCCCCGCAGGGGGACAGGACAGGTACACTGTGGTGGCTAGGCCGCCACAGTGGCCGTTTTTTTGTGTCGGGAGAAGTAGGCTAAGCCCATGAAGATGCAAGAGTTTCAGGCAAAGGATCTGCTCCGCAAATACGGAGTTCCAACGCCCAAGGGAATCGTTTGTACAACAGTAGAAGAAGTTGCTGCTGCTGCTATCGAGCTCGGTGGAGCTGCAGTCGTGAAGGCGCAGGTTCTTGCCGGCGGACGTGGAAAAGCTGGCGCGGTCAAAGTTTGCAAGACACCAGAAGCATGTGCTGAGTTCGCAGGTAAGATCCTGGGCACCAAGCTCTACTTTGAGCAAGCCAAGAGCGATCTGCACATCGGATCCGTTCTCGTCGAGCAGCTCCTCGATATCGCCAAGGAATACTACGTTGGCGTCGTCGTCGACCGTGATTCCCAGCGCAATGTCTTGATCGTTAGCTCCCAGGGCGGCATGGACATCGAAGAAGTTGCACACCACCACCCAGATGCCATCGGACGTCTTCCGATTGACCCGGTAACCGGTCTGCGCGACTATGACATCCGCTACGTGGCTAAGCTCGGTGGAATTCCGGCAAGTGAGCTCCCGCAACTCGCTCCGTTCCTTCGCTTGCTGGTCAAGGCCGTGATCGAAGGCGATGGCACCCTCGCTGAAATCAACCCGCTTGTTGTGACATCCGCAGGCGAGTTCATCGCAGGTGATGCCAAAATCGAAATCGATGACAACGCGATGTACCGTCATGCAGACTTCGCCGCGCTTGTTGGCGAATCCGATGAAATGGATGACTACGAGAAGGAAGCGCGCCGCCGCGGCATCGCTAACTACGTCCACCTCGATGGCAACATAGGCATCATCGGCAACGGTGCTGGCCTCGTCATGGGAACCATGGATGAAGTGACGCGTGCAGGTGGAACCCCTGCAAACTTCCTCGACATCGGTGGTGGAGCCAAGGCTGAGCTCGTCCGCAACTCGCTGGACCTCGTCCTCTCCGACCCAAATGTCAAGGGTGTCCTGATCAACATTTTCGGTGGAATCACCCGTGGCGATGAAGTCGCAAAGGGCATCATCGAAGGCTGTGCATCCCTGAACATCCAGGTCCCCCTCGTTGTCCGCCTCGCTGGAACCAATGCCGAGGAAGGCCTCGCATTGCTCAAGGACACAGACCTGATTCCTGCAGCTACGATGCAAGAAGCTGCACAAAAAATCGTCAGCCTGGTCGGCAACGACTAGACACGCCGCGACCGCGACAGAGGAGAAACCGAAATGGCAAAGTGGGAATACACAATCCGTACGACGACCGGCGAAGACATGGATGAAGACATGGACATGATGAATGAGCTGGGTTCTGAAGGCTGGGAGCTTTTGCAGGTCGTGAACACTGAGGTGTTTGTGGATGCCGATAATGGTCAGGAAGAAGACGGCCAGGACTCTGAAGTCGTGGAAGTTCTCTTCAACTACTTCTTCAAGCGGTCAATCGATTAGCATAAGAGGATAAGCAATGTCGATTTTGATTAACAAAGATACCAAGGTTGTCGTATCCGGCATCACTGGCCGGGAAGGCACCTTCCACAGCGGCCAGATGCTTGCTTACGGCACACAGGTTGTTGCAGGTGTAACTCCAGGCAAGGGTGGCCAAACATGGACATCCGCATGTGGAACCTACACCGTTCCAGTCTTTGACACCGTCAAGGAAGCTGTGGATGCGACCGGCGCAAATGCACACTTTGTTGTGGTTCCGCCACGCTTCGCTGCAGAGTCCATCGTTGAGGGTGCCGCAAGCGGTGTTGAGCTGATTGTCTGCATCACGGATGGCATCCCACAGCAGGACATGGTCACCGCAACCGACTACATCAAGCGTACCAAGGGCGTCAAGGTCATCGGATCCAACTGCCCAGGCCTGCTCTCTGTCGATCAGGCTAAGATCGGTATCATCCCGCAAAACATCTTCACCGCAGGTCCTGTCGGATTGGTTTCCCGCTCTGGCACCATGACGTACGAGATCGTGGATGCGCTGACACGTGCAGGTATCGGACAGACTAGTGCTGTCGGTATCGGCGGT
>CAIRTT010000576.1 GCA_903881535.1 uncultured Armatimonadota bacterium | reverse complement strand
GGAGAAACTTCGGATCGGCGGCAAGTGCACGTGCGATTTCAACACGCCGCTGTTCGCCACCCGACAGACTGAATGCGCGCAGATCGGCTTTTTTATCCATCCCGAGCTCAGCCAGCAGCTGCATCGCCCTGTCCTTGCGCTCGCCTTTCGGACACCCGACCGCCTCAAGCACAAGCAAAATGTTCTCGATAACGCTGAGCTTACGGAAAATGCTTGGCTCCTGCGCGAGGTAACCGATACCGCGGCGGGCCCGCTTGTACATCGGGAGTGGCGTGATGTCTTCTTCATCCAGCATCACCTTGCCGGCCAGCGGCTTCACCAGCCCAACGGTCATATAAAACGTTGTGGATTTACCGGCGCCATTTGGGCCGAGCAGGCCAACGATTTCGCCCTGCTCAAAGTTGAGGCTGACGCCATTGACGACGCGGCGGCCACGGTATTCCTTGACCAGGTCGTGAACGGCAATTTTGTGGCGTTCCTGTGCGGGAGTGCTCACGGTTTCTTACCCGGTGCGGCTTTCGGAGGCTTTGGCGTGGCGGTAAACGAACCGCTTCCCAGCTCAATCAATGGTCCAGCGGTTCCACTGCGAAGAACAATCTTGCCACCGTTGCCATTGAGCTCTGCGGGGCCATCGACGTTGGGAGACAAATGCACCCAGCGAACATCCCCTTGAAGGAGAATCTCGGCATCCGCTTTCGCATCGGCTTGTGTGTAAACCGCCCCCGCGCACGTGATGGTGTCTGTTTGGTCATCGGCTTTGACGACAATCTTCAGCGGGCCGGTAAGCGTGCCTTTGACAACGATTTTGCCGCTGACTTCGAGGCGAGCCTTGCGAGCATCCAGATCGAGCTGGCTTGAGCGCAGCTTGAGCTCTGGACCAGCCATTTCAAAAACCGGCTTGCTTCGGTCACGAAACTCAGCATTGAGGGAGCCGCCCGGATTGGTGATCGTGAACTTGCCGACAACGGCGGTGCCTTTGGGTTGTTGCGGCTTGGCGAGCAGCTGCGGGGCGATACATGCCGCAGTGGCTACTGCTGTGACAATAAATATTACATCGCGTGACATGACTCGCACCTATTTCCACCAGCCGGACACCGGCTTTTCATCCGTATAAATATCAATGCGCGCCAGAGTGCCATCCGCCTTGAATGATGCCGCCGGGATGTCAAACCCGGTGCTGTCATAGAGGCGAATATTGCCCTTCCCAACAAGCGTCGAGCGGCGCATATCCCAAATCATCGTATCCGATGACAGCTTCCGAACGGCAGTGCCTGCCCCGCCAGCGGATGCTGCATTTACTCCACCGCTTGCCGTAACGCGCGATGATTTCTGGTCTGCAATGATCAGCGGTGCCACAAGCGTAAATGCTGGTAATCCGTTTTGATAAATGAGCGCCTTGGTACCTTTGATGGTGGATGTTGCATTTCGGTTTCCACTTGGATCGGTGAGCAGCTTTGCGGATGCGACACCGGAAACGGCGACCCAGGGGCGCCCTTGGGTATCTGGGAGGACGGCATCAAAGGAGCCGATTTCCGCCTGGATGTCCGGATTGTCCTTTTGCCGCTGTTGTAACTTAGCCGCCTTGATCTTGTCCGAATCAGGCTTTGCAGACTGTTTTTTGGCACAGCCAATCGCAAGAATCGCCAGCGCCGATAGGGCGGCGACACGCACTGCGAAAGCGATTCTCCTTGGTTGCATACCGTATAACAGCACGCTTCGCGCACCAATGCAAGAGGTAACACAGGTAACGGCTACACTTGGGCGCACCGGTCAATAGGCGTCAACGATATACTTATTCGAATATCGGTTGGTTTTAGGTCAAATATGAAGCCTCAACGTCTACTTGTCATTATCATTGCGCTCACGCTGGCGGCATTTGCAGTGGTGCTTGCCCCCGTGCTCGCTCCGAAAAACGCCCTCAGCAAGCGTGTCACTCCCAAGCTCGGTCTGGATATCCAGGGCGGAGCCCGCGTCGTCCTCGAGGCACAGATTGAAAAGCTGTCCCCCGATGTACGCTGGAACGACGACACCCGTGCTGCCGTGCTGCGTACTATCGAGAACCGCGTCAACGCAAATGGCGTCGCCGAACCGGTCATCATTCCCAAGGGTGATCACCAGTACGTTGTCGAGATTCCATCGGTCAAAAACAACCAGGAAATCGTTGAGCAGCTGCAAAAGACCGCTCAACTCGAGTTTTACTACTCTCCTGACTGGGTGACGCAGCGGAACTCGCTGGGCCGCTACAAGCTGGATGTCGTCTCAGATGGCCCCATCCGTGACCACTACGAAATCCTCGACCAGAACACCAACCAACGCTTCCGTGACCGCTTCCATTCGAACCAAGCGCTACGCGAAATGTTCGATCGCGCCGACAAGGATGCAGCAAAGGCCGCTGACACCCTCCTGCCTGCGCCTCTCGAGACATTACCAAGCGCTGGTGGCAAGACCAGTGCCAAGATTCTCCCTGAGGATGTCGCAAAGCTGCAGCCCCTCGCGGATGAAGTCACCAACTTTGAAGCCTTCCTCAACCAGGCAAGCAAGCAAATGGATGGCTCAGACCTCGCTCCAGGTGGCGCTCATGCAAACTTCAACCCAGGTGGCAACGGCGCACTCGTTGAGCTTGAGTTCAACACCCGTGGCCGCGACAAGTTTGCCCAGTTCACCAAGGACCACAGCCAGGAAATCCTGATGATGTACTTGGATGGCCGTATCCTGATGGCACCAAACATCAACGAGCCAATCCTTAATGGTCGTGCATCCATTTCGCCATTCTCCAACCTCAAGGAAGCCAAGCAGCTTGCTGACTACCTCAATGGCGGTTCGCTTCCAGTTCCACTGCGGATTGTCCAACAGCAGACGGTTGAAGCAACCCTCGGTACGGAAGCCGTGCGCAATGGCTTTATGGCGGGTCTCGTCGGCCTCGCCGCTGTCATCGTCTTTATGCTGTGGATCTACCGCCTCCCAGGCGCCGTCGCCTGTGTGGCCCTTATTCTCTACACGCTGTTCACCTATGTGGCATTCGTGTTGGTACCCGTTACGTTTACCCTTCCGGGTATCGCCGGGTTCATCCTCTCGGTCGGTATGGCCGTGGATGCCAACATCCTGATCTTTGAGCGGACAAAGGAAGAGCTGCGGGATGGCCAAAACCTCAGTGCAGCCATTTCGACCGGCTTCGGACGTGCGTTTAGCGCGATCTTCGACTCGAACATGTGTACGGCTGTAACCAGCCTCCTGCTCTACAACTTCGGTACAGGTGCGGTCCGTGGGTTTGCGTTGACACTGCTTATTGGTGTTGCGCTCTCGATGTTCACCGCGATCACCGTAACCCGTACGTTCTTGTTGCTCCTGACGCATGGCAAGAGCGGTCGCCCGAATCCTCAGATGCTCAAGCAGTGGGGTGCGGACAACCTCTTCCGCCCACAGCTCAAGGTCGTTGCGCAGCGTGCACGCTGGTATGCGCTTTCGCTCGCAGTTATCATCCCGGGTGTGGCATTTGCCGCGCTGGGTGGCTTCAAGCTGGGTATCGACTTCACCGGTGGCTCGGAGCTGACGCTGCAGTTTTTGCAGCCAGCGACGCGTGTTGAAGTTGAAGAGGTGATGGCAGAGCAGGGCATTAAGGAAACCGCCGCGCAGATCGCCGGTGGCAACACCGTGTATGTCCGTATTCCAAAGCCTGAAGGCCGTGATGAGATTTCATCCGCGGAAGCAACCGACCTTGTTGAAAAGCTGCAGACCAAGTTCCCTGGCGTCAAGCTGGGTGGCTTTGAGCGGATTGGTTCGGCGATTTCGGGTGAGTTAACTCGGAATGCACTGACATCCGTGTTGCTTTCGAGCCTCTTTATCGTCTTCTACCTCGCCTTCCGGTTCTCGATTGGTGGGTTTAAGAATGGTCTGACATTTGGTATTGCGGCAATTATCGCGATGTTGCATGACGTTGCGGTGCTGGTCGGTGTGTTCTGCGGGTTGGGTTACTTGCTCAACTGGAAGATTGACTCGATGTTTGTGACGGCGGCGCTAACGGTGATCGGCTTCTCCGTGCACGACACGATTATTATCTTCGACCGTATCCGTGAGAACCTGCACCACAAGGGTACGAAGGTTGGCCTCGCTGACATCGTGTCGGCATCGATCAATGAGACATTCGCGCGGTCTTTGTTTACATCCGGTACCGTTGTGATCACGCTGCTTTCGTTGCTGGTCTTCGGCGGTCCTGTGATTCGTCCATTGAATGCGGCGCTTCTGATTGGAATTCTTTCAGGAACGTTCTCATCGATCTTCAACGCGGCACCGTTGGTGGTTGACTGGCGCCGGTTGATCAACAAGGGCCAGCGGGATGATTTGGACTCCGCAACCCACTAGTGGATTGTTTGAGTTTCGATGACCGAGACGCCCCCCGGAAACGGGGGGGGGGGTTTTGTTTTGCCTACGCCTCTCCCTCTTCAAAAATAAAAATCTCTCTGCTTTGTAATATCAACGCTCTCGCATACGATAAGTAGATACTACAAATGTCTACCATCCACGGAACAACCTACGACTGGACCGTCAGTGATCCAAACTCAGCGCTCGTGACCGCCCTCCGCAACCAGTTCAACCTCGACCTGGTGATCGCGATGGTGCTG
>CAIRTT010000575.1 GCA_903881535.1 uncultured Armatimonadota bacterium | reverse complement strand
TGAAAATAGGGTTCAGGCGTCATGGAGTTTCTCCCTCTAGTTGTTGTGGAATTGGGAACGGCAGTGTTGAGAGAACTGGATGTCGTCGAAGACGCTGGTCATTTGTAACCAGAGTGGCATTCATCAAGCAGGCCGTGGCACCGATGCAAGCATCAAGTGCATGCAAATTGTGTACTTTCCTCAGCTCTACAGCCAAGCGGGCTACTTGGTTCGTGACTGGTATAAGTTCACTCACATTTAGAGAAGCGATGAAATCTTCAGCCTCGCTAAGGGACATATGGTTAGGCGCTGCGATTTCAACCAAACTGAGAGCACTCACAGCAATTTTTGCATCACCCGGGAGATTACTTTTTGCTCCCGAACTGATATCAATAAGGACGTTAGTGTCGAATACATACTTGACATCACCAGGATCTTGGTGAACGGAATCAGATGCAGGGAAAATAATCTGCTCTAAGTAAAAGACGAACGACAATGTACACCTCCAAAATAGGAATTGGGTCCGCCTAATCCCAATCTACCATCCGTGGATTTTGATGGCAACCACGCATTGGGAACTCAAAATTTCCGCCTCCGGACGGACCGATGTGTTCGCATGCACGTCTTGATTCGGTGTCGCTTTGGTGGTTTTGGATGCATCACATTTGGCTTCGCGCGGTATCCGCCTCCCGCCTCCTCCAAGGCGCCCATGTGGACATCACTTGGACAACCACGAGTGGTGGCTGGGCGCTGGTGCTTCCAGCCTTTGACGCATACTGAGCTTCGCTTGGTGGGCTGGCTTTGTGTCTGAGAATTCCGTGTAGGGAACGGCCGGTATGCCCTCCCGCGCTGACGGAATTTACGTTGTTCGCCTGCCATTCGTCGACACATTTCGGTCATCGTTACCGCGGGCGGACGTGGCAGCCCGCCCCTACACGGATTTGGGATTTGGTACACAAATCTCACCACGCACATCCACGACATCGCCGAAACCATCCATTTGATACGATAGCCACACATGCAGCACCTCGAGCCTGAAGATCACTCTCTATCCGGGAAGTCTGTCGCGATGCTCGAGCTCGATGCCTACCAGTGGATGACACGCATGAGCCCCCTCGTACTCGACACTCTGCCATCTACCAAAACTGCCGCAAAACGCCACCTTGCAGACCTCCAGCAACAGCTGCAAACCGGTCGTACGCTACAACAAGCCATCGCTGGTATGGGACTCAATCCAAGCATCACCACATCCATCGATGAAGCAATCCGCCACCTGCCAGACATGATTCTGGATGCCGAAGCGCACATCACCTATCTCGAAACAGGTGCCGCAAACGCCGAGGATGCCGCCGAGCAGCTACGCGAAAAGCTGGCGCGCCGCGCCGCGCAGACCGAAGTCAATGACATCATCGGCAAAGAAATTGAACAACCTCTTGAGGCTACAACCCGGCATCGGAATATCCCCGCCGCCATCGCGATGGGTATCTTTGGCATTGCCTGGACAAGCTTCACCACCGTTCACGCTTTCTTTATGATTGGCGGGATGATGCAGGCTTTCGGGTGGGCCGCACTCTTTCTCCTGTTGTTCTACTCAATGTTTTGGGCCGTTGGGTTCGGGATGCTGGCGACATCAGCGGCAAGTCTTGGCACCGAAACCATCGATCTCTACGATGGCACACTGACATCCACCTTCAATCTGTTTGGCTATAAACGGGTTAAGAAAATCGCCATCGACACGTCCTACCGGGCAAGAGTCGTCAAGGTCACCTGGGGTGGAATCCAGCTGCAAAACAGTAACCGCCGCGCTGCGCCGCAGTGGTGTATCGAAGTGCGCGACACCGCAGGCGCAAAGCATCAAATCAGCAAAGGCGGCGATAAGGACATTCTAGAAGAAGTCGCACGCCAGCTAAGCGGCAAGTAGACATCGAATCACACGCATTCGGATATACTCGCGGGCATGAAGAAGCCGCTGAAGGTCTTTGTTCTCGCCGGGCAGTCCAACATGGAAGGCCAAGGCTTTATCGCCGCTGATCCCAAACGCAATGAAGGGAAAGGCTCGCTGGAGTTCGTCGCGAATGACCCAGCGACCGCACCGCGCTTCAAGCATTTACGCGATGCAAAGGGTGCGTGGCGTACCCGCGATGATGTCTTCATCCACTATCTCCAGCGCAAGGGAAATCTGACCATCGGCTATGGTGCGAATGAGCAGATGATCGGTCCCGAGCTTGGCTTTGGATGGATAATGGGCGATCACTTCCGTGAACCAGTCCTCCTCATTAAATTGGCGTGGGGTGGCAAAAGCCTTGCTGCTGACTTTCGCCCGCCAAGCGCGGGTGGCACCGTCGGGCCGTATTACACAGAACTCATAAATGGCACACGCAAAGCCATCGCCCGTATTGCCAAGGACTTCCCCGAGCTCGCTGGAACCACCCCCGAGCTGTGCGGCTTTGGCTGGCACCAAGGCTGGAATGACCGCGTCAACCAGGCCTTCAATGATGAATACGAGAAGAATCTCGCTTGCTTGATACGGGATCTGCGCAAAGACCTCGGGGTGGAGCGACTACCGTTCGTTGTGGCAGAGACTGGGATGACTGGTCCGACCGAGACGCATCCGCGAGCGCTCTCACTCATGAAGGCCCAAGCCGCCGTCGCGAAGTATCCAGAGTTTCAAGGCAATGTGGCCTTCGTCGGAACGCGTGATTTCTGGCGCGCGCAAGAAGACTCGCCATCCGGGCAGGGCTACCACTGGAACACCAATGCTGAGACGTACTACCTTATTGGAGATGCTATGGGAAAAGAAATGCGTAAACTAATTCAAGCGCCAACCGCGGGCCGCGCAACATTTGCGATTGGCCGGCCAGGCAAGTCGGCGAATGACAAACTGAATATTGCGTTTATTGGCTCTGGTGGATGGATCGCGCAGCAACCCTACAACCAGGGATGCTCGGAGGAGAACCTCGTTGCGTTCTGTGATGTCGACCAGAACCAGTGCGCGGGCAACATGAAGAAGTGGCGTACTGACCAGCCATTTTTCGAAGATTATCGCAAGATGCTTGACAAAATGCACAAGCAGATCGATGCTGTCGTCGTCTCCACTCCCGACCATAATCACTTTCCAGCGACCCAAATGGCGATGGAACGCGGCATCCATGTCTACACCCAGAAGCCGCTTACCCACAACATCTGGCAGTGCCGCACACTGGCAAAGTCGAAGGAAAAGTACAAGCTCATCACGCAGATGGGGAACCAAGGCCACGCCGATGATGGCATTCGGAACTCCGTGGAGCTCGTCCGCGCAGGCGTAATTGGGGATGTCAACCGCGTTCTCCTCCGCAACGATGGGCCATCGATGGGCGGGGAGCACTTCGGAAATCCCGCCACGATGCCACCGCCGCGCTCGCCCATCCCCGCCGGCCTCGACTGGGATCTCTGGCTTGGACCGACCGCGCAGCGCGACTTTTACCGTGACTACCTTCCGCTGAAGTGGCGCGCGTTCTACGACTTTGGGAGTGGGATGCTTGGCGACTTTGGCTGCCATACCTTTGACACGCCGGTCTGGGCACTCGATCTCGACCCGCCGACGGTTGTTGAGTGCCTCTACCGGACGGCATCCCTCGATGGCCTTATCCCGACATCCAGCCATATCCGCTTCCACTTCCCGGCGAAGGGTAAGCGCGGGCAGGTGGTGCTCGACTGGTTTGATGGCGCAGGTGATTGGAGCCGCGCTGGAAAGTTCGAGACATTTGGTGTCGACAAGGATGAGCTTAACGGCAATGCGTGTCTGATGCTGGGGACGAAAGGCATCCTTGGCTGCGGTACCCACGCCGGCCAACCGACGCTCTATCCGGATGCGGTCGATGCACAGTGGAAGGCTAATCCACCGGCAAAAACGATTCCGCGTGTGGCAGGCGGTTCCTTCCGCGAATGGATCCGCGCGATCAAGGGGGATGGTCCTGAGCCTGGCTCGAACTTCTCCGTCTCGGCAAACCTTACGGAGATTATTCTGCTGGGCGTCCTCGCGCAGCGCTTCAACACCCGGATTGAGTGGGATGCCAAAGCTGGTCGTATTAAAAACCACCCCGAGCTAAATGCATTTGTAAAAGAGCCCGCCCGCGCCGGTTGGCGCTTTGGAGAAAACTTATGAGACAGAATCGCACTTGGACAGATCCAGCGGCGGCACGCCGCGAAGACCCCGATTTCATGATGCAAGGGGAGTACACCGGCCGCGGAGTTGGGCTCCAGCTGGTGGCGCTTGGCGATGGCAAATTTGATGGCTATCTCCTCGATGGCGGACTTCCCGGGGCTGGCTGGGAGCCGGGGCGTGGACGTACGCTTTTGACATCCGATGCCGCACTTGCGCAGAGCAAAACCCTCAAGCGTGTCGAGCGCAAGAGCCCG
>CAIRTT010000574.1 GCA_903881535.1 uncultured Armatimonadota bacterium | reverse complement strand
CTGTCAACGGCAGTTATTGCTGCCAGCGCGTCATCCAAGGATGCCACCATCGATGCCGATGCAAAGCGAATTCTTGAGCAGCGCTGTGTCCGATGTCATACCGAAAAGGCGCCATCCGGCAGCCTCGATCTCGCTACCCTTGCTGGACGAAAACGCGGCGGCAAATCCGGTGCAGCCATCATCCCGGGTAACATCGGCGACAGTAAACTCTTCACGCGCCTTCAGGCTTCCGGGTCACAGCCATCGATGCCACTTGGCGACAAAGCCCTGTCATCGGTTGAGCAAAAAGTCATTCAAAAGTGGATTGAAACGGGCGCATCGCTTCCCGGGACTCTGAAAGCAAAGACCCACTGGGCTTGGTTATTACCACTGAGGCCGCAGCTTGCACCCACGGCGGCGATGCGCACCAAAAATCCCATCGACTACTTCATTCAAGCCAGGCTCAAACAAGCAGGCCTGAATGCAAGTCCCCTTGCTGACAAACGTACACAAATACGGCGCGTGACTCTGGACCTTATCGGGCTCCCTCCGACACAGGCTGAAGTTGATGCATTCTTGAACGACACAGCACCAAATGCGTATGAAAAGGTTGTTGACCGCCTGATGGCTAGTCCCCACTATGGTGAGCGTATGGCTCTCCCATGGCTGGATGCCGCCCGCTACGCGGATTCGAATGGCTTCCAGCAAGATGGCGACACATACCAATATGTCTGGCGTGACTGGGTTGTTAATGCCCTGAATGCAAACATGCCGTTTGACCAGTTCGCGATTGAGCAGCTCGCGGGTGATTTGCTTCCAGGCGCAACGGATGTCCAGCGCGTCGCAACGGGCTTCAACCGGAACCACTTGCTTAACGGCGAAGGCGGAGCCATCCCCGAAGAGCAACGCAATGTAAACCTCTTTGACCGTGTCAACACAACTGCGACGACATTTTTGGGTGTTTCACTCGCATGTGCTCAGTGCCATGACCATAAGTACGATCCTTTTACGCAAAAGGACTATTACAGCTTTATGGCGCTCTACAACAATGTGCCTGAGACAGGCGTACCTCCGGGCGGCGGTCAGTACCGCATTGCCGAGCCCACCGTAACCTACGGCACCGCAGTCGAAAATGAGACGATCAGCCGCCTGGAAGCTCAACAAAAGTCACTGCAATCATCCCTGGATGTCTCGCTACGTAAGGCAATTCGCACAGAAGCAGCATCCCTCATGCCAGCGCTAGAGACCCCGCTTTCAGCGATCAAACCATCCGCTTGGCAGAAGAGTCCGGTGAGCACCGGAAGTACCTTCCAGCAGGCCTTCGACCGCAGGTATCCTGCAGGGCTGACATTTTCGCCGCTGAACATTGATGTTGACGGCAAGCAAGCGGTAGACCTCCCGGACATCTCCAACAAAGACAATGCCAGCATTTACCTGATGCGCACATTCACTGTCGAACGAGCAATCGCGGCTGAGTTTCGCTTTGGCTCCGATGATGGCATCCGGGTTTGGCTAGATGATGACCAAAAAATCAGCAATGCAGCCCAGCGTGCAGCGCTGCTCGGACAGGACTCCTTTACGGCAATCCTTACTCCAGGAATGCATCGGCTTGTGGTTCAAGTCGTTAACGGCTCTGGCATCGGAGGGTTCGCGTTTGAGCTTCGAAAACCCGGCATCACACCAGACCAAAAAGCCATTCTCCAAAAGGCAGCTGCTGGCGTCGACGTGACGGATGCGGACATTCGTGCGGTGCAAGCGGCGGTGATGCCGATGCTCCAAGCAAATGAGTTTAGCAACCTGCGTAACCAGGTGTCCGCCATTGGCAAGGAGCTGGCATTACTGCGGGCGGCTTTGCCAAAGGTGATGGTGATGTCTGATGCACAACCGCGGCAGACGCGTGTTCTGGATCGTGGTGAGTATCTCCAGCCCCGTGATGTGGTTGCACCGGCAATCCCGGCTGTGTTTGGAGCTGCCCCGATAAAGAACCGTCTGGACTTTGCAAAGTGGCTTGTGCGAACCGATAACCCTCTGACGGCGCGTGTGCAAATCAACCGGTATTGGCAGCTCTTCTTTGGTACAGGTTTAAGCAAGACGAGCGAAAACTTTGGAACGCTTGGCGAAGCCCCCAGCCATCCAGAGCTACTCGACTGGCTCGCGACAGAATTTTCCTGGGATTGGGATGTCAAGCGCATCTATAAGTTGATTGTGATAAGTCACACCTACCGGCAGAAATCGGATGTGCTTCCCATTCATCTTAAGAAAGATCCATCGAACCGTCTTTACTCCCGGCAAAGCCGCCTTCGTGTTCAAAGTTTGTTACTACGGGACATCGCGCTAGCGACGAGCGGTCTGATGAACCAAAGCATTGGTGGCAAGCCAGTCTATCCGTATCAGCCTGCGGGTATCTGGGATGGTCTATCCATCACGAAAGAACGCGATTTTTCCTATCCTCAGAGTACGGGAAGTGATCTTT
>CAIRTT010000573.1 GCA_903881535.1 uncultured Armatimonadota bacterium | reverse complement strand
CGGGTCATCCATCTGATCGAGGGTAAATGTGCTGATGACAACATCCATTTGACCGTGATCACAGAGCAGCTCGGATGCGAAGTCCAAACCAAAAGCAGCATTGTGAACCTTCAGCCCACGGCTCGCAGCAATCGTTGAAATCGACGTGCTTGGCTCGACTCCGATGACATCACAGCCAAGCTGCCGAAATGCCAACAGCTGCTCACCCGTGTTGCAGCCAATATCAAGAACACGAAGCGCCCCTCGTTGTCCCTGAGTGCTGACTGTATCCACGATGTACGCGGCAAGTGCATTCACAAAACGATGGACAAATGGACTTCCACCAACGGTATACGTAAAGCCCTTATAGTAATCAGATAGGTCGCCATCACCAACACGCTGAACCATGTTGCAATCAGAGCAAAATGCGATCGGTAAGTCCGCAAGTGCACCAGAAAGCTCGGGTTGGGAGCCATCCGGCAGAGGCACATCGGAAAACGTCCCGAGCACCGCGACACGATGTGATTTGCAGACACGGCATGTGCTGGTTGCTAGTGGTGACATACAAGTTCTCGATGGGGCAACATTCATGCCACTGAACCATTGTTAAATTACTAGTTGCGGATGCATGGAACTCCGTATGTGGCCCGGCTCTTGCAGGGGTAAGTCCTGCCAGTACGTTCGCTGGGAATAGCCGTCAAAATGCATACACCAATCCTTACCATCGCAATACCGACTTACAACCGCTTCGAAACTGTGTGCGCCAATCTAACGAGGCTTGTTCCCCTGCTTACTCAGGATGTCTGTGTCCTCGTCCTTGACAACTCATCCACGGATGGCACCCGCGGCCTAACGGACTGGGTTAAGACCAACCATCCAGATGCATCGATCCGGGTGATCCGAAATGTCACCAATGTCGGAGCTGGCGCAAATGTCACCCGCAGCTTTGAGCTCGTCGATACTCCTTGGGTTTGGACGCTCTCGGATGATGATCCGGTCCACCCCGATGCGGTCGATGGCATTCTTGATGTCATCGCACGTAACCCCACGGCGGCGCATATCAATATGCAATCAACTGCGATTCCGGATGCGCTTCGACGGCCAGCTGACCTTGAGCTCCACTGTAGCACCGTCGCCGACCTCGCCAAAAACCTGGACTTTATGCCCAATCTTCTGCTGAGCTCCACCGGCGTATTCCGCGTGGCTGCGGCACGAGCTGTCTTGCGTAAAGCCTACATCAACCTAAACACCGTCGCGCCACATATCGCCATCATCCTTTCGATCCTTGAAGCGGGCCTCGGGGATGTCATTCTGTCCGGGCACACCGTCGTCACGTATCACCTCAGCACGGATGATCCCTGGTCTACAGAGGTCTGGCTCGCCGTGGCGGATGTCTTTGCACTGGTACGCGATCAACAGGCGCGTGCAATCCTGCTCAGAAAGTATACGCAGACACACCCAGGTTGGGTTGACACGCGAAAGCTGCTGCGTGTCCTTCGACCACTGATGCTGGATCCATCCACACGCGGGATGGCCATCAGCGACTATCTCTACGCCTGGTCGAAGAGGATTCAGTTCACCAACCATCCAGTAATTCTGTTCACAGCCTTTGTCGCTCAAGCATTGACCATTGCTGGAATGGTCCTCCTCGCCACGATTTTCCCGATGCGACTTACGGCACCCACAACAGAATCCGATGCGTTCCTCCGCACCGCCACAGATGGGAAAGCATAGCGATGACATCTCAAATCGCAATGTTCGACAAGTCGGAGACAAACCCAAGTGAGCTGCTGCTAGGGGCGATGTCCGATGTCGCATCCGTTTCCTGGTACGAGGCCGGCTCCTTCGTCAGTGACTTTGAGCAGACCTTTGCCCAAATGCTCGGGGTTGACCACTGCGTTTCGTGCGCATCGGGCACCGATGCACTTATCCTCGCCCTTAAAGCACTCGAATGTACACAGGGTGACGAGATTGCCTTGGTCGCAAATGCCGGTTTTTATGGCTCGACCGCAGTCCATACGCTAAGAGCAACACCTGTTTATGTCGACGTAAATGATGCATCGCTTTGCATGTGCCCTGCTGCACTCGAGGGTGTCCTGAAAGATCACTCCATCAAGGCCGTTATTGTGACCCACCTCTACGGGCAGCTGGCGGATGTCACGGCTATCGCGGCACTCTGCCGCACATATGGT
>CAIRTT010000572.1 GCA_903881535.1 uncultured Armatimonadota bacterium | reverse complement strand
CACAACAGTTTTTGTTTGGAGCCCTGCTGTGGATTTTCCGGATAGAGGTAGTGGAAGGACATTGAGTGGATCAACAACCTCGCCATCCGAATCAAGCACTTCGTAACCGGGACTGCCTCCTTGAAGGGAGAGGGCCCGGCGTCGTATCGAGACGCTCTTGTCAACAAGCTCACGTGCACCCTCGACCATCATGTATTCAATAAGATCGCTGGAATCAACACTTTGTATTGGGAGCTTCTTCTTAGCCGATGCGCTTAGCAGAACAACCAGTGATGGAGGCGCATCAACGGTCACTTCACTCGTCAGTTCCGGTGGCAAGGAGACGATGAGCGGGATGCGATTGCGGCCTGCCATTGCTCGGCGGCCATCTGCTTCGAGTCGCAAGCTGGATTTTAGGTCTGCAATTATGCGCTCACTGCCACGTAAATGAATAACCACTTCCGGGAGGACCATCGGGGATGCCAATCCTGTCCGGATGCCCGTGAGGACCGGACGAATCGACAAATCACGCTCAACAGGCTGTGTTCCAGGCGTTTTTGCGGCAAGGTAAAGCAACACTGTAAAGCCTGCCGCCAGAAGTTTAAACCAGGCATTACGCTTTATGGCTTCAAGGAGAAAGGCAATCATCTCGCCGTTCCCTTATTATTGCGAGACCATGGCTTGCGCATCGAAGTCCGTTGCACTCCAAGGCGTTCCATAAGACGAACACGAAGAGCATCCTGAGACAATCCGCGAACCAACCTGCCGGATTCCGCGATGGATATCGTTCCTGTCTCCTCGGAGACCACTACGACAATCGCATCGGATTGCTCGCTAGCCCCGATTGCAGCTCGGTGACGCATATGGACATTTGCTCCAATATTTGGCGCATCTGAGATTTGCAATGTGCACCCTGCTGCAAGAATTCTGCCGCGGTGGATGATGACGGCTCCATCATGAAGCGGGGTGCCATGTTCAAAAATGGTGTTGAGCAACGCACTATTGACATTCGCATCCAAGCGGGTCCCTGTGCTTGCGACATCCTCAAGGGGTGTCTCCCGGGATATTAAGATCAATGCGCCAGTCTTACGTGTTGAAAGCATACTAACCGCAGCGACGACATTGTCAACTGTCTCGATGGACTCAGTCGTTTTGGTAGGGACGTAATTCCCTCCCCAGAATTCCCAGCGGCCAAGGCGCTCAAGGACATCCCGTAGCTCCGGATAGAAGAGGATTACGATTGCAACAGGACCAAGCGGAACAAACTGACGGAGAATCCATGCCATTGTGATTAAACCAACGCGCTCTGCCGTCAAAAGGAGTAAGAAGAATATGCCGAGCCCGATGAGAATCGGCCACGCACGTCGGCCCTTTGCGAGCAAAATAACCCTGTAAAGGACATACCAAACCAGTAGGATATCGACAATGGCAAGAAACCATGTCTGTGTGATGCGTATACTTGGAAGGAGAGCTGCTGGATTCACTGTTATGCGTTTAAGAGTATATGGCAAAGCGGATGCGGTTGTGAGGGAACAATGGTAACTCGCCGGATTTACTGTGACTATGCGGCAAGCACACCAACCGCATCGCCGGTTGCTATCGCAATGTCGGATTTCAATGCGAACCACGGACCGGGAAATGCGAGCTCCTTGCACCGCGACGGACGCCTAATCCGGGAAGCGTTAGATATTGCGCATGACCGGGTTGCAAGACTCCTTGCATGCGATTTCAAGGATGTCTTGTTCACGAGTGGCGGAACCGAGTCAGATAATCTGGCGGTAATCGGTTCACTTCTCTCGCGAAGAGAAAGTGGTAGAAACCGCATCGTCGTGGGGGCATCTGAGCACCATGCAATCATCGATGCCGCTGCATTCGCTAAGCAATTTCTCGGTGCTGATGTCCAGTTTGTTCGAGTTGATTCGAATGCGCGTATTGATCTACAACATTTGACATCACTTGTGGATGACAAAACGGCGGTCGTCTCTGTTCAGCATGCAAACAACGAAGTTGGGAGTGTGCAACCTGTTCTCGATGTTGCGGCCATTGCACATGCCAGTGGTGCATGGTTTCACTGCGATGCTGTCCAGACTCCAATCACTGTTCCATTTACGCTGGAAGATCTCGGGGCTGATCTCGTCACCCTGTCCAGCCATAAAATCTATGGACCAGCTGGCATCGGCGCTTTGTATTCCCGTGTGCCGATTCAACCAATCCACGTCGGCGGAGCTCAGGAACGTGGTCTCCGTGCAGGGAGCGAGAATGTCCTTGGGGCGGTAGGCTTTGGAGTTGCTGCAGAGCTGCAAACCACGAGAACGCAATCCGGATGCAATGCTATCCGTGCTGTAGCTGCTCTTGTTGAGCGCCTCCGGACGCAGCTGGAAACGCATCCAAACATCACCATCAATACACCATTGAAAGAAGCCATTCCCACAATGTTGCATCTAAGCATCAATGGTTGCTCCACAGAAGATAGCTTAATGCTACTTGACCGCAAGGGGATCTCGGCCAGCGGCGGCGCAGCGTGTGCTAGTGGCGCGGTTGAGCCAAGTCACGTCGTAAAGGCATGTGGATGGTCGGCAATGCGGCAAGCCGGTGCACTACGGCTTTCTTTTGGCCTTGGGACGACCGCGCATGATATCGGCTATGTAGCCGATGCTGTGGGTTTGATCGCCACGAGAGGATAGTTGAGTCGGGCACCATTTGCATATGCCAAGGCTTGCATCGAGGGCTTCCCGGGTGGCTGAAGCGATGTGATGACATAGTCTGTCGACAACGTCGCGATAACAAGACCGTCGGTGCAAGTGCCAGCAATCGTCCCCGCAGGAGCTGTACTGGTCACCGTTGTTGGGTAGCCTGCGTGGACCTTAACCACTTTGTCACCGATGACGACAGTCGTTCCGGGGCGTTTCGAATATGCGCGAACCTGCCGGTCTACCTGTGAACTGGTTGTCCCTGCGAAGTCGATGAAGCCATCCTCGCGAGTCAGCATGTGTGCATAGCACGCATCGTCGTTGCACTGGATACGCTCATTGATGCTGCCATCACGAAGATTTCTTAGCGTTTGCAGCATTAGGGGTGCTCCGATAATCGAAAGCTCTTCCTCAAGCGTCTCTGCATCATGATGTGGCATTATCTCGATAATCGACTCGATCAACACTGCGCCAGTGTCAAGCGATCGCTCCATGCGCATCGTCGCAACACCCGTATGCGTATCACCTGCGGCAAGTGCCCTATGTATGGGAGCAGCACCGCGCCACCTTGGGAGCAAGCTCGCGTGAAGATTGATGCCCCCGTGCTGTGCCGCATTGAGGACCTTAGTTGAAAGAATCTGTCCGTAGCTGACGACGACAAGTGCATCGGCGTGTAGTGCAATGATCTGGTCTGCGATCAGCTTCAGCCGTTCAGGGGTTTCGAGTGCCAGGCCAAGATTAGCCGCCGCTGAGGAGACGGGTGTCGGTGTGAGACGCATACCTCGGCCAGCTGGTCTATCAGGCTGCGAGACGACAAGGAGAATCTCTATGTCTTCTGCTGCAGCAAGTAGCCGCAATGTTGGCACCGCAAATGGACTCGTGCCCATGAAGACAATTCGCACGAGCTAGAAGTCATCCTCATCGTCATCACCAGTGATGATGCGAATATCTTCACCAGATGCACGATCCGTAATCAGAATGCCATCTAGGTGATCGATTTCATGGCACAAAATGCGTGCTTCCAGTTCTGTGGCACGGATAAACAGCTCATTGCCATTTATGTCCTGAGCCTTCACCGATATGACATTTGGACGTCGGATGCGGGCCTTAATGCGCGGGAGCGATAAACATCCCTCACTCGGTTCAAATTGTTCACCGCGCTCCTTGATAATCACCGGGTTTACGACAACCGTTGGACCATTCCCAGCATCGTAAATCAGAAATCGCTTGCTGATTCCCACCTGTGGTGCTGCAAGGCCACAGCCGTGCGCACGGTACATCCGCGGAACCATACTCAGAGCTGCTTGTTTAAATTCGGCATCGAACTCTGTGACGGGTTCTGCTTTCTGTTTAAGGACTTCCCAACCCGGGGTTTCATCCACTTTAAGGATTCCTGTGTCATCAAATGGCACATTGTAAGGGTCAGAGGATGCAGATTTCGTGCTTCTAACGCGGTTGGTAGCTTCTCCCATATCAGGCAAAATAATACCACCGCAGGGTTGCTAGAAGCGTATACTGCCTAGGTTGATGTCAGAAAACATGTGGTTTGGAGTGTTGTTATGGACTGTCAAGTGGTTTGGAATCAGGTTGCACCGATTGCGAAGCGCGTTGCGCTCGCCCCGGCTTTCTTCCGTGCATTGGAACGGGCAGTTCCCATCGCTCTCGATGGTTCTGTGCTTGTCATCGGGTTGGATTCAACCGTCGATGGAGCACTTCAGGGAGCGCTGAACTCTTCTGACAACCTGAATATCCTTCACAAGGCTTTTCGTGATGTAACCGGCTTAGCCGATGGCATCGTCCGTGTTATCGAAGGCACCACTCCTGCTGATTGGGCAAATGCGCAGGCTCGAGATGCCGCATCCCGTGAGATGGCTGCACGCCAACTGGCAAGAGCCAAACCATCCGCATCCAGTGCCGGTTGGGATCAGGCAATCGATGCCGTCTCTGCTCTATGGCAGCAGTGCGAGAGCCGCACAAGCCCTGTTGCAAAGGCCCGTTTTGTTCTCGCTGCGATCGAACATATTGTTGGAATCGTTGGAACAGAAGGCCTTACCAACGAAGCAGATAGTCGCTCATTGCAGCGCGCAGTGGAACGAATTGCATCCTGTGCACAAATCGATGCTGTTTACGTTGCTGCCGAAGTCCTCAAGCGCATCTAAATCGGTGTAACTGCGGCGCTTGCTATGCTAGAATCTGGCCATGTCTGGATTTGTCCCTGCAAACGTTCGGTCCATCGTCGCGACGGACTGTGGCTCTACAACCACGAAAGCGATTCTCATCGAGAAACAACCTGATGGGGTGTATCGCCTTGTCGCACGGGGCGAAGCTCCGACAACGGTAGAGGCACCCTTTGACGATGTTACTGTCGGGGTCACAAACGCGCTGACCGAGCTTCAGGACCTTACAGGAAAGCAAATCCTGGACTCGGCTGGAAAGCCGATGACGCCCTCGCAGTCGGATACAGTCGGGGTCGATTTGTATCTATCGACATCCAGTGCCGGTGGTGGTCTGCAAATGACAGTGGCCGGTGTCGTACGTGAAATGTCCGCTGAATCGGCTGAACGAGCAGCCCTGGGTGCTGGCGCAATCATCATGGATACTTTGGCTATCAACGATGGCCGTAAAGACCATGAGAAGGTCGAGAGAATTCGAGCACTTCGTCCCGACATGATTTTGATGTCCGGTGGCACCGATGACGGCAATGTCATTCCACAGGTTCAAGAGATTGCTGAAATTCTTCGATCAGCAGATCCAAAGCCTCGCCTTGGTATTGGACTGAAGCTTCCTGTGATTTTTGCCGGAAGCGAAAAAATGCGACCAGCGGTCATGGATACCCTTGGCGATACGGTTGATGTTCGGATGGTCCCAAACCTTCGACCGACCATGGCACGTGAAAACCTGGGTCCAGCTCGGGAAGCCATCCACGAGCTCTTTCTAGAGCACGTAATGCAGCAGGCTCCTGGCTACGGAAAACTGACCACTTGGACAAGCTCCGGCATTATGTCGACCCCGAACGCTGTTGGCAAAATCATGGAAGAAATTGCCCGCCAACGGAACATTTCGATTCTTGGAGTGGATATCGGCGGAGCGACAACGGACGTGTTCTCCGTGTTTAGCGGTATCTACAATCGCACAGTTTCGGCAAACCTTGGGATGAGTTACTCCATCTGTAATGTGTTGACCGAGGCGGGACTGCCTAATATCAAGCGCTGGCTACCTTTCGATGAAAGCGATGCGTACATACGCAACCAGCTGCGAAACAAAATGGTTCGACCGACGACCATTCCTCAGGATTTGCGCGACCTCCAGATTGAACAGGCAGCAAGCCGTGAAGCGCTGCGTCTGGCGTTTGAGCACCATAAATCGCTCGCTCGCGAAATGGTCGGGGTGCAGCAACAGCGTGACATCAGCGACATTTTCGAACAAAAAGCCAGCGGTTCCACACTGGTCGACATGTTCGAACTTGACATGCTGATCGGCAGTGGTGGCGTTCTCGCGCATGCTCCAAAGCTTGCGCAAACCGCATTGATGATGATGGATGCATATGCACCACAAGGTCTGACGACGCTTGCCAAAGACTCTATTTTCATGATGCCGCAGCTGGGCATTCTCTCCACTCTATTACCTGAAGCCGCGACCGAAGTGTTCGAGAAAGACTGTCTGATTCGTATTGCAGACTGTCTTGCACCGGTTGGAACCGCGAAGGCTGGGGAAGAGTGCTTTACGGCAATCGTGGATGGCAAGTCGTACTTGGTGCCGTTTGGGGAGATCGTCCTAGTTCCCATTGAAGCTGGCCGTACAGTTGACGTCGAATGTAAACCCGGGAAAGTGTTTGACTTCGGGGATGGCAAAGGACGTAGCAAGACATATACGACGGTAGCTGGTGAACTCGGCTTAGTGTTGGATGGCCGCGGTCGGCCGATTGTGATTCCGGTCGGGGATGCTGAGCGGGCATCAACCATGCGGCGCTGGCTTGAGTCGATGGGACTAAATCGTTCCTAAATCACCTGTTTTTGCGTACGCGATTTGCCGATATCTAACCCGTGGGTATTCTACACAAAGCCAGACAGGCATATCTTATTGCGAAGGGGAACTGGGTTCTCCGGGGGAGCATCAGGCCGTTCTCGAAAGTATTTGT
>CAIRTT010000571.1 GCA_903881535.1 uncultured Armatimonadota bacterium | reverse complement strand
TGGTCAACGCGCAGATGCACACATCCTCGAACATGCCTGGTTTCTAACCACGACCGGTCGTGAAACTGGCGAGATCGACCGCCTGCTCGAAGGTATCGCTGCGGTGGTCAATGCGACGACAAGCCGGGATGCGATCTGTATAACATTCACCGCTCCCAAGGCATCCTGGCGGGATGCGTTTGTCCTCATCACGGAGCGGATGTTGCGTCCAGCGCACCTCCCAGTCGAGCTTGCATCCGAAAAAATCCCGTTCCTGACCGAAGTTGCCTTGCTCCGCGAGGACCACCAGAGGAACATCCTCGATGTGCTGCTCACCGCATCCGCAGGGCCGGCGTTCGCGGCATCCACCGGGGAACCATCGAGACTCGCAGCCCCAGACATAAGCGCGCTCACGCAGCTGCAGAAAGCCATCGTGGTACCCGGGCGTATATCGGTTGCGCTCGCAGGTGACATCGACCGAGAGGATGCACGCTCTGTCGTAAATGCCTGCTTCCCAGATACTCCAAGTGCGATGGTTACGCGGACATCCAGAGAGCCCGCAGCGACAACACGCATCGCAACAGTGCCGCTGACAACACCTGGAACTGTCGCAACGGCCGTGTTTATCCCAACATCGACTGGGCAATCAGGGACTGAACTCGCAAGCGCGCACGCGGCCGACCTTGCGGTTGTGAATGTAATCCAACAGGCACTCCGCACACAGCTCACCGTAGCAATTCCAGTCTCTAAAAACGCGGTGCCTCAGCGCATCGATGCCAGCTGCACGACTATCGTCCATCGTGGGCTCTCGGGTGTCCTGTTACGCATCGATCACACGGCCGCATCCGCCCAGCCGCTTGACATGTTTCTGACCGCCCTCAAGGCTGCACAGACGCTGATCGCCGATGAAAGCCGGGCAACGGGAGTCATCACTGCCTCGCGGCGCATTTGGGCCGAGCAGGCCGCGCTCCCCGTGCAGGTCGTGGCGCGTCAGGCGGAATGGGATGCCCTCGATGAACCCGCTGGCCCGGTGATGTTACTAAAGGCTCTGTCCCAGCTTACGCCCGCGCAGCTCACGGAGCATATCGACCGGATCGTCCTGCGCTTCTCCCTTCGACAGGAGGCGGCACTGTGATTTTGCACCGCTTACAAGATGACTTTTCGGACCCAACCCTTGCCGGAACCGCATACTCCGCCGTGCCCATTGCCGGGGCAAAACGCTTTGGCATCGCAATACGTATTCAATGTGGCATCACTGAAAATGCTGGAGTCACGGGACTCTCAAGTGTCCTCGCAAAGGCCCTCGGACAGGATGCCCCAGGCAAGACCGGACCACTCCTCGCGGCAGAGCTCGGTGCTCTCGGCGGCTTTGGCATTGTGGATGATGGCGAAGCGATCACGATTTGGGGCGTCTGCTCGACCGATCCTGCTGATATCCAGGAAACGATTCAGGTTGTCCTGAGTGACCTTGCGATCAAGCCCCGCATCGATGATGCCGTTGTCCAAAAGGCCCGCTGGCTGGCGATGCAACAAAAGGCCATCGATGCCAATGCACGGCAGGTTTTATTGCAACGCGCGCTGAGAGCATCCGTTGCTGGGGGAAGCCTCGCGGAGGTCCTAAACCCAGGCGTCGACCGGCGCATCGATACCGCTCGTATCCTCGCACATCATGCAAAGTGGTTTCACCCGAGCCGCGCAGCGATTACCATCATGGGAGGCTTCAATCCTAAGGAGACCCGTGATGTTGTGCGCAGGACGTTGTCGCTGGCTGGCTGGGATGAGCGTGGAGCGGCACCAAAGCAGCTCCCAACGCCTGCTACAACAACGCTCCCCGCTGGGACAATTCGGGTAAATGTTGGCCCGGGGCCTCTCCGTATCCTCATCGCTACGGGATTGCGCCAAGCCTCAGCTGGCTTGCCAACCCTTGCGGCAGACATCCTTGCGATGCACTACTTGACTGCCGGTCGGATGGCACCGCTGTACGAGCTTCGGGTCCCGATGGGCAAGATTTACGATGTCTACGGGGATGTCACATTTGTCAACGGCGGGTACGTACCATTTATCGAGGTCGTGACAGCGGATGCCGAGCGTGATTTGCTCTTTGCGATGCACACTAAGCTGCGGGATGTAATTGCTAAGGCGGGCGAGCTCCGCGATATGGATCTCGCGCGGGTACGTGGCAGCTATTTACGGATGGTGGCTGAGCGTTCGACACGGATGCCGAATGCACTCATCCAGGCAACGCAGCGCCAGCAGCTTGGTCTTGCGGCTTGGGACCGGGATGTCGAGCGCTTGATCAAGGGAACATCCAGAGAAATGGTGATCGCAGCCCTAAAGCGCATTGAAATCGCAGTGCCAACCGTATTTACAACGGGCGCCGGGGTTGGGATAGGGTAATTTGTAACTGTGATGAATATTCATAGAACTTCGCTCGTCGTGGGCATCTTTGCCGTGTTGTTGGCCGGATGTACACAGACACCTCAGGTTGCAGGGAAGCCTGGTCAGACGCCTACGGTCAATGTGGCCGCAAGTGGCGCAGCCTTTCCACAGATCAAGGACCGACGCCCAGCACCAAAGTCGAGTCTGTCTGTCGATCAGGTGGAAACGAATGCGGCGAATGGCGGTTCAAAGCGTGATCTTGGGCTGGTTTATTACAGCACGGGAGGCTTTGCAGCGGCGCAAAAGGCACTAGATGAAGCCGTCGTGCAAAAGGACTCCGATGGCTTGGCTTGGTTGTATCTGGGTTATGCGGCGATGGGAAATGGCGATGTTGACCGGGCTGTGGAGGCGTTGAAGCGTGCCGGGGATGCATCCGATTTGACGCCGGTGCAGCGTGCTGCGGCACTCGCTGAACTGGGTACTGTGCACTACCAAGGGTTGAACGAAGATGTTCAGGCCAAAGATGCTTTTACCAAGGCGATCGAACTGAACCCAAAAGAAGGCACAGCAGCAATTGCGCTTGGGACGATGCTTGCTGAGAAGAAAGACAGTGCTGGTGCGAAGCGCTGCTTTACGCTCGCGGTATCCGGACTGAAAAAGGGAGCCGATCGTGCATCCGTGTATGCCTGTATCGGGCGTCTTGAAGAAGAGTCGGGAGATAAGGTTGCGGCACGCACACAGTATGCACTTGCAATCAAGGATGACCCGGACAATGCTTGGGCGAAGACGCGACTGGCGCAGCTGAAGTAGGCGGATGTTAGTTTAGCCAAGCGGCTATGCAGTGCGATGTGTACGGGAGGGTTTGAATGAGCTACGAGCTTCCGCCAGAAGAGCAGAAGAAATACCGAACAGTTGAGACCATCTTGATGGTCTTCTTTGGCGGCTTGATTTTAATCACAGTAGTCGCCGTTGTCTATTCGAAGTTCCGTCCATTGCCATCCATGATGCCTGCATCAAAGGCATCCGATGCCGCTGTTGCATCCCCAAGTCGTGACAAACAGGCGGAAGAGCAGAAGATTCCACCACTGCCACCTGCACCGCGGTAATGTCATCGTTTTCGAAGCGATGCAATGAAACAAAGAGCGTATCGGGACCCCGATGCGCTCTTTGTCATTCTTACCAATCCTGCGAAACTAGTCCCTGAGCGCAACCGTGTAAAACTGATGGCAAGCACTAAGATTAGCAAGTGCATCTTGAGGTGTGAACGGCATTGGAAGATCTTCAAGGAGTGCCGCAGCAAAGTCATCCAAGCGGAAGAAAACACTTTCCTCGGACTTGTGAACCGTTTCCTCACCACCCTTGCAAACGACCCAGTCATCTCCCTCGGAGCGTAACCAGCCATCGGTGCCGACAATACGCATCCAGTGAGCGCCGCCTCCAGGATTCGATGACCACGTGTCTTCCATGACGACGCTGACAGGACCGCTTGGCGTCTTGAGGCGTAGGAGAGCCATTCCGTAATCTTCCATTGGCAGGTCTTTGTGCAGGCGATTTCCGATGTGTCCAGCGACGGCATCCACTTCAGCATTGAGGGAAAAGCGCAGCAGGTCGATTGCGTATATTGCATGGTCCATCCACGCACCCGTATGAATCATCTCCGGGTCAATCCACCAGCTTGGTTCACCGGATGCACGACCATCCCAAGGAGCAGGGAGGCCGCCATTGCCGACTTGATGAACGCTCAATACACGCCCGATGGTTCCAGATGTCAGGATATTTTTGAGGGCGAGGGTCTTCGGATGGAAGCGTTGGATACCTTCAAAGGATCCGTAAAAGACATCGTTTTCTTCAGATGTGGAAATGATAGTTCTGAGGCGATCCAGTGTGTTACTGGTCGGCTTGACGCCAAGGACGTGCTTTCCGCTTTCCATGACATCCAGCGCATAGTCTTCCGCAAGCGCCGTCGGTGCGCAAATCACCACACAGTCAATCTCCGTATCGACGAACAGCTGCCGCGGATTCCGGAGGAGGGTGACAGTCGGATATTTTTCCGCTGCCCATGCCGCGTGGTCATCGTTTTCTGTACATATAGCGGCCAGCGTGTTTTCAGTCGATGCTGCGAGCACCTCACAAACACCAAAGGCTGTGTACCAGTGATCAAGGCCTAAAATAGCAAAACGCATCGTTGTCGTTTACTCCTCATCTGCGGTGGCAGCATCGCCACCAGCATCATCATCCCCGCCGGATTCTGCCTCATCAAGCATGGACTCAAGCTCATCTGTGCTGACTTCGCCATCCATACCGCTGGCCATTTCTTTCATAAAGGAACGGATTGCCTTTGGATCATTTTCATCGAGGCGGTCCGCGGCATCCGCGAGGTCATCAAGGCGTGAGTCCTCACTACGCACTCGTGCAAAGCGCGAAACACACTTACGGACATTGGTCGAGGCGCAGCGCGGGCAAACAGGAGGCGCTGGATCTGCTACGACACCAATCAGAACCGAAAACTTCCGTCCGGTAGCGCAGTCATCACACGTAAACTCGAAAATGGGCAT
>CAIRTT010000570.1 GCA_903881535.1 uncultured Armatimonadota bacterium | reverse complement strand
CGCCAATCGATAATGGGCTTTGTGCAAGGCCCGTAATGGAAAATGGTTCTGATCCGCCTGCCGGTGGATTGCCTGAGATGAGGAGGGCATCCGCGACTGGACGCTGCGAACCATCCGATGGCGAGTTCACCACAAGATTTCTCGCGATGGCAGCGCTACTTCCACCGCCATCGAGGTTCAAGCCTTGGGTGGCCCCTTTCGCAATCAGAATGGCTGCCAGCTCAGACAGCGAAGCACCGCGGCTTAGAGTCGCTTGACGACCATCGACTGTTACCAGCACGACACTGCCATCAGCGCGGATTCCAACGGCTGTCCGTGGATGCCGAACCGTACTGAACGACTCCGACATCTTCTCCTGCTTGTACCGAACATCAACTTTTCCATCTGTCAGGATGCGGGGCGCCCCAGTAACTGCGTCCGAAATGTCCTCGGCAAGCGGCGCATCAGCATCGAGAGGCTGGAGCGCGCACGACACGACCGCAGTGCTGCCATCGACTATGATTGGCTTAAGTAAGTCATATGTCTGCTGGCCGATGGCTATCACGACCGTATTTGCTGGAATCGGAACCTGCTGAAGTTTTTCAGTAAGCGTGACACGTGCGCTAACACTACCCGTTTGCAGCGATCCGTTTGGTACATCGAGCTGTAACCAGTACCGATTATCCAGCTTCACTGTTTGTGTACCGAACTGGGATGTATACGCGATGTTTTCTGCCATCGCTTCGGGCTTACGATTGAGCCCATTTAGTGGAATGGAAACGGCACCAATCGTAATCGTGGCATTAAAGGCATACGAAGCAATCGCATAGGATCCGTTTTTCAGTCGAAGGAAGGAAGAACGCTGCTTGGTTGGCTCTGTTATGAGGTTGCCATCCTCCATATGCAGCCCAATCGGATTTCCGGCAAATGGAAAGAAACCTGCATTCACCGCAGCAAGTGCTTTTCGCCTGGCTGCCAGTTTTGAAACGATTTCCCGTCCAAATGTTGCATCGGTGTCCCAGACGGTATCGCCGGCAAGGGCAGCACTGATTCGAACACCCGGCACGTGTGTGTCTACATCAAATGTATGTACCGCAAGCGGACCGGCAGGATGATCGACAGGATAGAGATCCTGCTTGAGGACCACTCCTTGCCCGAGGATACGCTCGTAGTGGATGGCTTCCGGCGCCCAGGCGCGTACTCCGGTGCACGTCGCCGTCATCAGGACGAGTGCTGTTTGAACCGCGTTACGACGAAACATCGGTAGCTCCAATAAATTCCAATGTACATGAAATAGCTTGCGGCGCGAGAGCCAGACTAAGGTGATCTGTCCCTTCAATCACGGTCACTTTTCTGGGAGTGATGGTATCGATGAGGTGACTGGATGTCGGCATGAAAGCATCCCGCTCAGCAAGAATGAGTTGTGTTGGTACGGTCAAGGGGCGATGTTCAATTAAACGACCGGGCCAGCCGCCGGTACGCATCATCGCGGCAAGGGCATCCAAGTCGTTCTGACCACGCTCTGCAAAGGCTCGAAATGTCCGTCCAATCGACGATGAAATCAAGTCGGGTCGCGATGTTGAGAGGGCATCGGCAATCCACATCGGCTCCATTGGCGGTGGATAGGTGTCAATAATCTTGTCACCAACACCTATGAGTGTCAGTGATTTGCACTTTTCTGGGTGAAGCATTGCAAACTGGAGTGCAATGGCAGCTCCCATCGAGAACCCGATTACATGTACTCTCTTGACATCAAACTGTGTGAGTCCTATAGCAAGATCATCGATGTGGACTAATGGAAAGTATGCACCGTGGACGTGCGGTTTGTCACTGTGACCATGGCCTCGGAGATCTGGACCAAACGGAGAATAACCCGTATCCAAAAAGGCTCTGACCCATCCGGCTCCATACCAGTTCCGCCTGAATGAACTTGAAAATCCATGAATGCAAAGGAGATCTGGGACTTGATTTCCTGCCTGCTGCCAATGGATGGAGAGACCGTCGGAATCGACAATTGTGGATGTCAGTTTAATGGTGTCGGACACGACAGTTAGTATACATTTACCCTGTGTTTTCAACGTTATGGGGTGGCAGAAAACAGGGCATCACGGTGGTACACTTCGCGCATGTCTTCGCTGATTCAAGGACCTTCCTTTTCATCCGAACCGGATGCACGTGGCCACTTCGGCCCCTTCGGTGGACGCTTCGTTCCCGAGACGCTTGTTCCTGCGCTCGATGAACTCTCACGACGCTACGAAGAAGCGCGGACCGACCCCGAATTTATTGCCGAGTTTGATCGGCATCTTCAGGAATATGTTGGGCGTCCAACGCCATTGACATTCGCTGAGAACCTAACAAATGAGCTGGGTGGCGCGAAGATTTACCTCAAGCGTGAAGACCTCTGCCACACAGGTGCCCATAAAATCAACAACACCATTGGGCAAATCTTGCTGGCAAGAAAAATGGGCAAGCCGCGCATCATCGCGGAAACGGGAGCCGGCCAACATGGTGTTGCGACCGCAACCGTTTGTGCTAAGTTTGGGTTTAAGTGTTGCGTATACATGGGCGCTGAAGATGTCAAGCGTCAGCGGCTTAACGTCTTCCGGATGCAGCTCCTCGGCGCTGAAGTTCGTCCGGTTGAGAGTGGGACAAAGACGCTAAAAGATGCGACGAACGAAGCGCTTCGTGACTGGGTAACCAATGTCGCGGATACGCATTACATTATTGGCAGTGTTGTCGGTCCGCATCCGTATCCCGCCATGGTTCGGGATTTCCAAAGCGTCATCGGACGCGAGACGCGTGCACAGATGCTGGAGCGAACGGGGCGACTCCCGGATGTTGTCCTTGCATGTGTGGGTGGTGGTTCCAATGCGATGGGCATGTTCCACCCGTTTGTCTCCGATGCAAGTGTTCGCCTGATCGGCGTGGAAGCTGCCGGGGATGGTATCGGGACTGCGCGCCACGCGGCGACGCTGTCACTCGGTCGTCCCGGTGTTCTGCATGGCTCATTGACATACTTATTACAGGATGAACACGGTCAAATTGCCGAAGCACACAGCGTGTCTGCTGGTCTTGATTATCCGGGTGTAGGCCCCGAGCATGCATCCCTGAAAGACCGTGGCCGCGCTGAATACGCATCCGTTGATGATCAAGAAGCATTGGATGCACTGCAATGGGTCAGCCGCCGTGAGGGAATACTCCCCGCGCTTGAGACGGCACACGCGTTTGCAGAGCTGCGAAAGCTT
>CAIRTT010000569.1 GCA_903881535.1 uncultured Armatimonadota bacterium | reverse complement strand
TGCGCGTGGGACACGCCGCGGGATGCTCGATGAGCTTTCAGAGATCAACCTCAAGCGCCGTTCGGTTGTCGGCGACCCGGAAATCGATGCGCGCGTCGCACAGTACGAAATGGCCTTCCGGATGCAGGCATCCGTTCCAGAGCTGACCGACCTCAGCGGCGAATCGGCGAAGACGCTTGAGCGCTACGGTCCGGATGTGCATCGGCCTGGAAGCTTTGCCCAAAACTGTCTGCTGGCGCGTCGTTTGTGCGAGCGTGGTACCCGGATGGTGCAGTGTTTCCACATGGGCTGGGACCACCACGGCGGCTTACCAAGTGCGATTCAGGGCCAGGTGCGCGACACCGACCAGCCGACCTGGGCACTCGTTCAGGACCTCGAGGAGCGTGGACTCCTCGAAGACACGATTGTCGTCTGGGGCGGCGAGTTTGGCCGAACGGTTTACTCGCAGGGCTCGCTTTCGGTGAATGAGTATGGCCGTGATCACCATCCAAGGTGCTTCTCGATGTTTATGCTTGGCGCTGGTATCAAGGGCGGTACCACGTATGGCGCCACGGATGACTACGGCTACAACATCACGGAAAACCCAGTCAGTGTCCATGACCTCAATGCGACGCTGCTCCACCTCCTCGGCATTGGCCATACCAAGCTGACGTACCGCTACCAAGGACGTGACTTCCGCCTCACGGATGTCTTTGGAGATGTCATCAAGCCGCTGCTGGTTTAGGTTTTGGATTTCTTGTTTCAAAAAACTTCGTAATTTAGGAACCTAAAAGTCTTCGGTCAAAGATCACGGACGCGACTTCCGCCTTATAGATGTCTTTTGAGGTGTGATCAAGCCGCTGCTGGTTTAAGTATTGGGTGTTGATGCCTCGGAACACTTGTAAACATTCAGTCGTATAAATAATGGTGTGTTAAGCCAACGGACTCCTGTCTACGCCACACTGCAAATGACGATTACCTTTGTCCGAGGTCTCAATGCATCCAACGATTGCTGTGGTGGCAGTTTTTCAGCTCTGCTCTATTCCTGTATCGCAAACGCCGAACACATTCATAAATGCCGTCGCTAGTGCTTCCAATGTAAAAGTGTCCATCGATGGCATAAAGACCTTCAAAGATATCCGGCGAGTCCTCACAGAAAAGCCCAAGCTGGATGTCGATACATTGGACAATGAAATATCAATCGAAAAGGAGCTGTACGTTGTTAGGGATACGCACCCGGGGTATCTGATGCAGGCTGTTGCCACGATGTACCGCATGAAGTGGCTTGCTTTTGAAGATGGCAGCCCAAGGTTTCTGCTCGTTCCCGGTGTTGAGGAAATGGATGCGATGTATGCTCCAAAATCCGATGGTCAAAAAGCACGGTTTAAGGCAACACGCTTACTCCTTGATGGAATAAATGCACTAGCGGACACAAGTCTTCAGAGTGACATTTACAGTGGAACGGGTGCTGATATCCGGCGGTTGCCTGCAAACCTACAGCTGCATGTAATGGATAGTGTTAAAGCTCTAAACCAGGGGCAAAACAATTCCGAAAGCATCATTGAGCCGACCGCTGCCTTAGATGGAAAACTTAAGGTTTCGACGTCGCCGGCAGGTATACATGGAGTCGGTGAGAAGTACATCGATATTAGTGGATCCTTTGGGTCGGCATCCTTTCGATATACGGATTACAAACCGGGGACGGGCTATATCGCTACAGATCGGGTAACCAAATCCACCTTTGAACCACAAACAAGTGCAAGGTACAAACGCCCCGGGGTTGGAACCTACCCATGGCTTGGAGACAGAGCAAAACAGAATGTGTCCGGTGGAACGTTACAGGAAGTCATCACAGAGACAGCAACCATCTTTGGAATTCACATCGTTTGTAACGCACTCCCGCCCGCCGTATCGAGCAAGGCAAAACCTGACGTTGATCCCATCCGGGTCTCTGGTTTACGCCTTTCGGATGCCCTCAACAAGCTGTGTGCAGCACTTGGAGACTATGAATGGGAACCATCGGATGGGAAATTTATCATTCTACGCAGTCCGATAAATCCAAAGCGTCGGGTTCCAGCGGCAGATCGCTGACGTAACTCACGGATGTCTTTGGAGATGTGATCAAGCCGCTGCTGGTTTAGGTAAACGCTTCCGTTCGACTCTTCGTCTTCGCTCTGGATGAAAAATGCCCCCAGTCACACCCGACCGGGGGCTTTCCCGTAATTGTCAACTTCCACCGATGACCGCTATGCACACCTCGAATCCCGAATTCGTCCGGTGGTAACATACCCCTAACGAAGCGCCCGCCGATGCGGGACATCCCCTTGTTTGACCTCGAAAGGAAACGCGCACGTGCACGCTGATGGAAAGGGACGACTCCTGCTCGTCCGACACACGCAATCCGTTTGGAACTCCCTCGATCTCTTCACCGGTTGGGTGGATGTCGACCTCTCTGAAAAGGGCAAACTCGATGCCAAATCCGTTGGCGTGAAAATCGCCGGTGTCTACAATGTCGACATCGCGTTCACCAGCAGCCTCGTCCGCGCACAGCAAACCCTCCAGCTCGTCATGGATGGCGCTGGTATCCAAGGCACCCCCATCACCGAAGACTGGCACCTCAATGAGCGCTTCTACGGCAACTGGCAAGGCAAAAACAAGACCGAAATGAAGGCCAAGTACGGAGAAGATGCCATCCAGGCTGTCCGTCGTGGCTACGCCCAGCGCCCACCCGCCGGCGAATCCCTTGAAGACACCGCTGAGCGCGTTCTGCCTTACTTCGCCGAGTCCATCGAGCCAGCTCTTGCCGAAGGCAAGACAGTCCTGATCGCAGCCCACGGAAACTCCCTCCGCGCACTCGTCAAGCACCTCGAAAATATGTCCGATGAAGCCGCACCAGGCATCGAAATCGGTAATGGTGAGCTGCGTGAGTATGTCCGCGAAGCGGATGGCAGCTACACCCGTGGAGCCACCTTCCACCCATAATCCCTTGTTAGGACAGAATCGATTCCGCCCATGATGCACACCGACTTAATGCGCTTTGAAGACATCGTTTTGGCAGCGAACTACTTCGCCCCAGGGGATGTTACTCTCGCCCGCGCACCTGGTCGGCTGGATGTGATGGGTGGAATCGCCGACTATAGCGGCTCTCTGGTCGCTGAAATGCCTATCGCCGCCGTCTGCTGCGTTGCCGC
>CAIRTT010000568.1 GCA_903881535.1 uncultured Armatimonadota bacterium | reverse complement strand
GCCTCGGACAGCTGCCAGCCAATCGTCCGCGTCGGGTTCAGACTGGTCATCGGCTCCTGAAAGATCATCGCGATCTCGCGGCCACGCAAGCCACGCATATCCGTCCAGCTGCGCTCGAGAATATCTTCGCCGCCGAAGTGAATCTTGCCGCTCTCGATATAGCCAGCTGGCTCGGGAACGAGCTGCAAAATGGACAATGCGGTGATCGATTTCCCACATCCGGACTCGCCAACAATAGCCCGCGTCTTGCCTGGAGCAACATCGAAGGAGACGCCATCCACGGCTTTGACAATCCCCCTCGATGTCCGGAACCACGTCCTAAGATCATCAACTTGAAGCAGTTTTTCCATGATCAGCTCCTCAGCCTCGGGTCAACCGCATCGCGTAACGCATCACCGAAAAGGTTTAGTGACAACGCGAGGCCCGTGATTGCCCCGGTAGCCGCGGCGAGGTTCCACCAGATGACCGGGTCGCGTGCCAGCTCATCGCGTGCCGCATCAATCATGTTGCCCCACGAGCCGACATTGTCCGGGACGCCGACGCCGAGATACGACAGAATCGCTTCCGACAACACGAGGTTGGAGAAGCCGAGCGTCGTGGAAATGATGACGACAGGGAGCAGGTTAGGCAAAATGTGCCGCACCAGAATGACCATGTCCGTCACGCCAAGCGCTTTTGCAGAGCGTACATACTCGCGTTCGCGGTGCTTAATTGTTTCGCCGCGCACCATCCGGCAGAGACCGACCCAGCGCGTGATACCAAGCGCTAGACAAATCTGGATGATGCCTTTTCCGAGGACGAGGACCATCGCGATTTGCAGCAAAATCCCCGGCACCGATGACAAAACCGTATAAATGTAGGTGATGACATCATCCCGCCACTTGCCGTAGTAACCGGCGGTCAGGCCAAGCAGGAGCGCGAGCGGCGTCACAATCAGCACCGTCATCCCGCCGATTTGGAAAGCTGTCCGGACACCCTTGAGCGTGCGGTAAAAGACATCCGCGCCGATTGAATCCGTACCGAGAATGTGCTTCTCGCGAATTTTCTGCGGCTTTGCCTCACCGGTCGTCATTTCGGCAAGCGGTGCTGAATAGGTACGCTCGGGCTTGCGCTCGAAAATGGCATCAATCACCGTCCGGCGTTCCTGGGTGGAGGGATCGTACCAGCCCACGGAGTCGGCAAGTCCAATCGTGGCATAGATGGCAATCACCGCCATCGCCGTGCGGGCGCTCGGGTTCCGCGCGAGGCGGCGGAAGGCTTCGCCCCAGAGCGGCGTCTGGCGCGCCCTGGTGAAGACCAGCACGGCGACACCAATCAGCGCCACCGGCGAGAGGTTGTAGAGCAAATGCAGCAGGGTTGGGCTCATGGTCTAGTCAATCCTCACACGCGGGTCGACGATGGCATAGGCGATATCAGTCATGATCAGCCCAAAGATGTAGAGAAGTGTCCCGAGAAAGACCATCGCCCTAACGACTGAAAAGTCATTCGAACCGAGGGCTTCGAACAGGTAGCTGCCAAGTCCCGGGATACCAAAGAAGTTTTCCAAGAGCAGACCGCCGAGGATAAGCCCCGGGATGACGGCGACCGTGTTGGTGATAATCGGAATCAGCGCATTTTTCAAAACGTGCTGGGCCAGAATGCGCGTTTCCGAGACGCCTTTGGCCCGCGCGGTGCGGACATAGTCCTGACTGATTTCATCGAGGAGGAAGGTTCGGTAGAGGCGAATCTCGGTCGCGATTCCCGCTGCGAACCCGATGGCGCTTGGCACGAGGATGTACTTGAACAGCCCGGATGCTGGATCACATCCCCAGATCGGCCCGTAGCGCAGCTGTTTTGAGAGGAAGTACTGCCCCCCGATGACGTAGACCGTGTAGACAACCGACATCATGATGACGCACAAAATGGTCGTCGTTTTGTCGATGTACGTGCCACGGAAAGCTGCAGCAAGCACGGCGACGAGGATCGCACCGAG
>CAIRTT010000567.1 GCA_903881535.1 uncultured Armatimonadota bacterium | reverse complement strand
CTCGAGGACCTCGAGCGCCTGCGTGCGGAAGCGAAAGAGCGCGCATCTGAGGAAGCCAGACTCCTCATCCGGCAAAAAACGGAAAAGATGGACAACATCATTTCCGAGCTGCGCCGCATGGGCAAAGAAGGGCGAAAGACCCAGTCCGCTCGCAAGAAGATGAAGGAGACATCCGAGGAGCTCGTCGGCCAGATTGGGCACGAGAAGGAGCCTCCTCCGGTGGATGAAGCTGACATCCCGACCGCTCTCGCCAAAGGCGACACAGTGCGCGTGACCAGCCTCGGTGGGGTTTCTGGTGTTGTCGTTGAAAACACGAGTGGTTCGGAGGCCATTGTTCAGGTTGGCGTGATGCGCGTGACGGTTCCAATGACCGGTTTACGGATTGTGGGTGTCTCAGCAGCGAAGCAAAAGCCAAAGGCCGCGGGGGTAAGCGTGCCCCTTCCAGATGCGCCGCCGCTGCCGCTGCCGGCTATTCGCAGCAAGGCAAAGGTTCGCGCGGCGCGGGATGCGGCAGCGAAATCTGTCGAACCACAGCCTGAGAAAGTCAAGAAGACGCCTCGGCCTGGTGGGCTTGCCCCGCGTGCCGGGAGCCAGCTCTCAAGCGTGATGATCGAAAAGGCTAGTAACTTTTCGCACGAGTTAATGTTGATTGGGCTGCGTGTGGATGCAGCATTGCCGCGGCTGGACAAGTGGCTGGATGATGCTGTCCTCGCCGGCCTCGATGGCGGACGCGTTGTCCATGGCAAGGGCACGGGCGCGCTCAAACGTGCGGTCTGGGAGCAGCTGAGCGGCGATCCGCGCGTGGTGGCGTATCAGCTTTCCCACCCGGATGAAGGTGGTGCAGGCGTGACGGTGATCCGCTTTGCTTAGCGAAGAGACATTGAAAATCTTGGTGGATGCTGCTATTGCGGCGCGTCAACAAGCCTATGCCCCTTATTCAAACTATTGCGTTGGGGCTGCATTACTAATGGCAGATGGCCGTATTGTGACCGGGTGTAATGTTGAAAATGCCAGCTATGGCCTTTCGATGTGCGCTGAGCGCAGCGCGGTCTTTGCAGCCACGGGTGCGGGAAGCCGCACTGTTCATGCGTGTGTGGTCGTAACGGCCGATGGTGGAACGCCGTGTGGTGCCTGTCGGCAGGTTTTGTCGGAGTTTCACGATGATGACCACCCGATGCAGATAATTGCTGTCACACCAGCTGGCGCTATCACGATGAATACTTGGCTTCGTGACCTCTTGCCAAATGGCTTTGGCTTTGGGGGGCGGACATTCTAAGCAGTCCGATTGCTGGAATGCGGCAGGAAACATCGGTTACGGAACCGAAAAGCCGTCTATATCCGTAGAGTCTTTAGCAAGACAGTGTTTGGAGGGGTGCATCGATGTATCAGCAACAATGGGGATCTAATTACCAATCCAATGCGCCGGCACGGCGACAGGCGTTCATCTCCCGCGTATATGGTCACCTCGCCGGTGGCTTTCTCGTGTTTGCCGTCATCGAAGGTCTCCTCCTAAATTCTCCGATCGGCGCTGCCATCCTTGCGATGGTCTTTGGTTTTGGACAAATCGGCTGGCTGCTCCTGATGGGCATCTTTATGCTTATCAGCTGGATCGCACGCTCAAAGCTGGCAACCTCGCCTGACCCAAGCAAGCAATATCTGGGGTACGGCCTCTACATCCTGATTGAAGCAGTGGTCTTTCTTCCGTTGCTGGCCATCGCAAACAGTGTCGCACCCGGCATCGTTCCGCAAGCGGCGACCATGACCGGTGCGCTGTTCCTCGGGCTGACCGCCGTTGCCTTCGGCTCTAAGATGCGCTTCAACTTCCTCGGTCCGATTCTTGGTGTTGGGGGTTTGGTGCTGCTGGGTGTGATGGTCACTGGGATGATCTTTGGCTTCTCACTTGGTCTCTGGTTCAGCGCCATCATGATTGCCTTTGCGGGTGGCGCGATTCTCTATGACACCGACCGTGTGATGAATGAGTACAACGAGAAATACCATGTCGCGGCAGCGCTTGAGCTGTTTGCAAGTGTTGCATTACTCCTCTGGTACGTCATCCGAATCCTTCTCCAGCTCCGCGGACGAAACTAAGCATTCAGTATCGGTAAGAGGACAGGTTATAATTGACCGGCTTGACAGGGGCTGACCCCGTGTCCGATGCCGGAAGGTAACCCGATGTCCATCCTCTTCGACGAAATTCACCAACAGCCAGCTGCCATCGAGCGGGCACTCACCGCAAATGCCGTGGGCGCACAGGCCCTGGTGGATGAGATCAAAAAACGGGACATCCGCTATGTCATCTTTGCCGCACGCGGAACATCGGATAACGCCGCCACCTACGCAAAGTACCTCTGGCAAATCACCGCAGGCCTTCCCTGTGGTCTGGCAGCGCCAAGCGTACACACCCTCTACGATGCAAAGGTCGCTTTCCGTGATGCCCTCGTTGTAGGCGTTTCGCAGAGTGGAGCCGGTGAAGATGTCAATGAAGTCATCTCCCAGGCAAAAGCCGCCGGAGCCCTAACCGCGGCCATCACCAACACACCGACATCCGCGCTTGCCGGAATCGCCGACCACGTTCTGTTCTGTCAAGCTGAACTGGAAAAGGCCGTCGCAGCGACCAAGACATACACAACGACGCTGGCAATCTTTGCGCAGCTCGGCGCTATGCTCGGTGGAGACAAGGCATTACTGGACTGTGTAAATCGACTTCCGCAAGCCGCCGCAGATACCCTCGCAATGCTCCCTGGACGGATTGAGCCCGTGGCATCCACGCTGTATCACGCCGACCGAATGGTCACTGTTGCCCGTGGTCTCCACCTCTGTACCGCGATTGAGTCATCCCTGAAAATCGCAGAGACAACAGGCACCGCAACACAGTCTTACTCCAGCGCCGACCTCCTACACGGTCCAATCGCGGCAGTTGGCCGCCGTACACCTGTGCTCGTTTTCCAACCTGGTGGCGCAACCTTCGAATCCCTGAATGGTGTCGTCGATAAGCTCAACGACCGCGGCGCGCGCGTTATCCGCATCAATGCAACCGAAAACGCGGACATACCGCTGCATGCTTCCGAGTCTGAGCTCCTCGCACCAGTCGTGGACATCCTCCCGGCACAGCTGCTCGCATACCACCTCACCGT
>CAIRTT010000566.1 GCA_903881535.1 uncultured Armatimonadota bacterium | reverse complement strand
TCCTTCATCGATGCACCGTAGAATAGCCCAACCATGCAGATCTCCTTTGAAGGATTAAGCCGATGTCCGACTCTAACCATCAAGGTGGTGAAACGTTGGCAACGCTTGCAATTAATCTGCTCCCAATCAAGAGGACTTGGATGGCGATAAGGTCATCCACAGATGATGCCCATCTGGTGCAGGAAGCTGCCCGCGGCAATCAAGTTGCTTTTCGTCAGCTGTATGAACGCTACTATCGTCCGATGGCATCGGTGATCTTCCGGGTCGGTGGTACGTTTGTCGATGTAGACGATGTTTTACAGGACGTTTTTCTGCGTGCGTGGAATGGGCTTCCGGGCTTTCGGCAGGATGCACAGTTTTCCACTTGGCTCTATCGTATTGCCGTCAATACAGCGCTCCGCCACAGGGAAAAGCGTAAGGCAGAGCGTGATCGGACACAGGAAGACCTTGAAGGCGACTCGCATATTCTGGAAGCAGGCGAGAGCCCAACAGAGGCGACACGCCAGGCATTGCTTGATCCCGCGGATGTTGCCATCAATGCGGACGAGGCCGTACTTTTACGGGCTGCCGTTGATCGCTTGGGTGAGAAACATCGCAGTGTTGTCACAATGTATTACTACGATGGGAAGTCATGCGATGAGATTGCTGAGCTCTTGGGGACATCGGTTGGGACGATTTGGTCACGACTGCATTACGCAATGAAAAAGTTGAAAGATACGATGGAGAGTGAGCGATGACATCATTACATGAAAGGTTGTGTACTTGGGTACAAGTCAAGCACCTGTACCAACCGACACGAAATGGTTTCCTCGATGCTTATCTTCGAATTCACGTCGCAAACTGTGACCATTGTAAGCATGAAATAGAGGCCATTCAGTTCCTTGGTACGGCTGTCGCTGATTTGGACTTTACCGTTCCTGTAACACCCGATGATGCATCATGGGCTCGATTGTCAGCATCACTTCCGCAACGCGAAATTCACTCAGTCGCGGATGACCTTGGTTTTGCATCTACGCGTCGGCCGGTATATCTGCGCAATTTCGCCTATGGCGCGATGGCCTGTGCTGTTGCAGGTGTCGCATTCGGTGCAATCTATTTCCAGACATCCCGCGCCGAGTCACCAGTCGGTACGCCGCAGGTCGCTGTCAATGCATCGCCAATCTTGAATGTCAAATCTCCCGCTGAGAAAGAAGACACCGCACTTGCGTTTACCCGTGAGCAGGCAAAGCAAGTCGTAAACTTGGAGAACACGACCAGTGATCCATTTGCAAAATCCGTGGCTGAGTCTGATACACCAGCTGACTTACCGCCTGCGGTTGTCAACAAGCCTGCAAGCGATAAGCGTACGGGCGGACGAAAACCGTTGATCGTCGCAAGCGCTCCGCCGCAAGTAAGTCAACTTGATGGACATCATCCAGAGACTGCCTTGGAGGTGACTCCGCAGATCGTTGCGGATCAGCTTCCTGCTGCACCGAGAATGGCGATGCGTTCCAGTGCCGCGCCGTTACAAAGTGTTGCACCTATGGATGCATCTCAACAGGGGACAACCCCAGCTTCGTATATGCCATCGGCTGCGATGGAGCTTACCGAGACTCAGAACCGCCTCCGGAGTCTCCTTCAGTGATGGAAATACAGCGGATTACAACGGCTTTTCGAAGTGCAGATGCTGCCCTACGCGGTGGAAACATCCGTAAGACAGCAGCACTCCTTGGGGATCTGGCCAAAGTCGAGTCAAATGTTGTTGTCCAGTGGACAGCGGCCCTTGCGTTTATCCAGCTACGGGACCTCATCACGGCTAATCAGTTATTAGCGAAAGCGCAAGCGTTTACGCATGGCGATTCAGTAACGATGCTGCTTCGTCATGCTGCACAGTCACTCGCCGGCTCCGATACCGCAGCAAATGCAACCTGGCTCGAGATTACGCGTAAGTACGGGACAGACACAGGCGTTCTAGATCTTGCACTTCCGTTACGCCGAATCAAAGAATTCATGGAAATGAATGCTTCCTGTTGCATCCTAATGTTGCTGCATGCAGATCTTTATCAGTTTGCGGGTGAACCGAAAGCAAGTCAGGAAGTTTACAGACGGATCATCAATCAGCAGCCCGAATGGCCACGGCCTCATATCAACTATGGCTTGGCATTGATCTCATCCGGGCAGGTCGATGAAGCTGTTCGGATTTTGGAACGGGCTGTTTCACTCGATCCAAATGATGCCAAGGCGGCGTTGCTCCTTGGTGATGCACGTATGCGCGATGGTGCGCGTGTTGAAACGACCGAACCTGCCCGTACAAAAGCATCGCCAGAGCTGAGCGTGACACAAGGTATAGCTGAGCTCAAGCGGGGAAACTTGGAGCGGGCACGGAGTGATTTCAAGGTTGCGCGTGGCTTGGCTCCGCTCAATCCAGCGCCTGCGATTGGTTTGGCGGATGTCGAACGTATCGATAGGAACTATGTGAAGGCTGCCGTGCATTACACCGATGCTCTTCAGCTTGCAATACGGGGCGGATACGCATCGTCGGAACCGGCGATACGCCTGAGTCTAGCTGATGTCTATATCGCTGCTGGCCGTTTTCACGAAGCCATGGAAGTCCTTGAGACCGGGCTAAAGCGCTTTCCACTCCTCATGGACAAGTGGAATGTTCGCCGGGCGGATGCCGCTGATGGCCTCCGAAATCCGGCACTCGCCGAACAGGTGTTGCGTACCGCACTTGAGAGTGTTGAGGTATCCGATGTCGAATGTGCGTTTTCGATTCAAAAACGGGGTCTCATCGAAAAATGCATCATGACGTATCAGCTAGAGCTCAGCAAAAAGCCTGTCTCAGCCAGACGAGCACAGATTCAAACCGCACTTGGGCACATTTACACGACGCAGGGCGACCACGCTGCAGCGTACGCGATCCGCCTCGATGTTGCTAAATCCCGCGGCCGCGGAATCGACTGGTATCGCGCTGGGACAGCTGCGCTCGCATCACAGAAGCTTATTGAATCGAAAGATGCATTTCGGCGAGCGCTGGCATCGGCGAATCTTCCATCGGATGTCCGTAAGGCTCTGTCCCCGGAATTGTCAGTTCCCAAGTAAGTCTGAATAGCTACCTTTCCCGATGATTCGGTGGGGTTAGTCCCTGTGGTGCTGGCTAAATTCGACGATGACTCCATCGGGGTCGAGGGTGTAGCAAAGCCGCTTTTGGATGTTGTCCACGATACGGAATGGCACTGTCACGGGTGAGCTGAATACAGGAGTTCCGCTGTCCTTGAGTTGTTCAACAAGAAGATCCAGATCTTGTACATCCAATGCAAAGTGCCTTATCCCACCGGTGTTCGGCAGCGAGTTTGCTGGAAGGTTGTCGCCGGTTGGGGAATGGTATTGCAGGAGTTCGATTCTGCACCCGCCACCGAGTGGTTGTACAAAGACACACGATGCCTTTGCTCCAGTGAGGCCCGTTACGGTATCAATCCATTCGCCCTCGAGCTCGCACCTGAAGGTCTCACGCATTCCGAGGAGGCCCACGTAGAAGCGCAAGCTGGCATCCATACATTTGACAACGATGTTAATGTGATTAATGGTCATTGGTCTTAGGTCTGATCAGCAGTTTGCTGATCTGTTACTGATGCGAGATTCATTGCCAGAGTAGCAATCTGGTCGAGGCTTGACATGACGCCTGGAACTTCACTTGCAGGACGCGTATCGAGCCAGACATCCCCGACGAGCATCACCAGTGTGTTCTTGGGCAGGCGGGACATCAATGTACTTACATCGGAGCCGAGCTGCTCGCCGCCGTGTCCACTTGCCACGACTAAAATTGGCGGATAGGCAGAAACGGGAATCTCTGGAATTTGGGTCGCGGTACCGGATGGAACGATTAAGGCTTCCGGGATAAACGATGCGATACGGGATAGATCCTCTTCAAATCCTGTCAGGATGACAAGTGTTTCGCCAGTGGTTGAGCCGAGCGAACGGAGGCCATCAAGGATCGCTGCCCGGTCTGCTTCTGGAATGACTAGCGCGCTCTCACCCAAACCCGTTAGAAGAATCGGGATGTGTGCTGTCAGGGCACTGGCGCGAAGATCAGAGAGGAGGGAAGGGGCATCCACTCCTGATGAAAAAGGTGCGAGGACAATACAATCTGGTCGGAGTCCCCGCGAGCGTCTAAGGGCTTCTCCGGTGGATGTTGCCGCTGAAACTGCATTTCGATGACCACGTAGAGCGCTTGCCGTAGATTGCCTCCGTATTGGATCGCCATCCACCACAAGGTAAAGCCTTAACGTTTCTTCATCTGTAGGGACACCATTCGTTGGTGTCGCCGCGGCACGCCGCAAACTTATAGTGAATGTTGTCCCAAGGCCGAGCGTGCTGGTGACGGTGACGCTTCCGCCCATCCGCTCTACAAGTGCCTTGGTAATGGCAAGGCCGAGGCCTGTGCCACCGGTTTCGCGGGTGGTTGAGTTGTCAGCCCTGTAAAAGCGTTCAAACACACGTTCCAGATCCTCGGGTCCAATCCCTGAACCGGAATCTGTAATCTGCGTCGTGACCACATCATCATCACAAGTCACCCGGATTGTAATTTTGCCTTGTGGTGGGGTGTATTTGATTGCATTCGATATAAGGTTAAACATCACCTGTGAGATGCGATCAGGATCTCCCTCAACCCAGGGATTGGTCTTGGTGAACTGCATCCCAAGTGCAATGCCCTTTGCCTTTGCCTGACCCGTTAGCATTTGTAAGACGTGTTGGACAACGGGACGATAGTCTGTTGGAATTCTCCTCAGGCGGGTACCGCCGGCTTCGATGCGTGAGATATCGAGGATGTCATTGATGAGTGTCGTCAGCCGGTCCGTCGACTCACCGGCGAGTGATAGGAATTCATGTTGTGTCGTCGTGATGTGTCCTGCTTGACCATCCAGCATTAGGTCGAGATAACCTTTGATGGCTGTCAGGGGAGTACGGAGCTCATGGGAGACGGTTGAGACGAACTCCGTTTTCATGCGGTCGACTTCCGTCTCACGCGTGACATCACGGAGCGTAATGATCCGTCCAAGCCACTCAGACCCTGCCCCTGGTGCGGCTTCTGCTCTAACGCCGACACTGGCTACCCGGATAATCCGCGTGCGTTCACCGCTAAGGTACACCGTCATCAACAGGTTTGCATGTGGTGTTCGTACCAGATCGCGCAGACGATTGATGACCATGGGGAGATCCCGGACATGTCGGAATAAATGACGCGCCGTAGCAAGAAAAGGCTTACCTAGGAGCTGGTTACCTTCGATTTGCAAAATCTGCAGAAATGGCTGATTGACAATCGTGAACATCGCACTGCTATCGATAAACGCAATGCCATCTTCTGTGGTGTTTAAGACCGCTTCCACGCGCCTGTTGGCTGCATCCAGAGCAAGGTTACGATTTACCAGCTCCTGTTCTCGTCTTGTGATTGCATTTGCCATGCTTCGAAATGCACGCCGTAAGTCTCCAATCTCATCTGGAGGATCAAGGGTTTCATCGAGGAGTCGCTCATCCGCGCCGCTAGCTTCGATGTTGACGGCCGCCTTGGTTAGCCCGATGAGTGGGCGGACAAGGCTGAATGCCACAATACGCCCAATGGTGAGAGCTAGGAGAACCGCGAGCATCGGGAACGCTACGAAGGAGGCACTACGCAACATGTCAGCGCGTGTTGCTGCAACCAGATCTGTGTCGCGAACCTTGCCCGTAACGGAAACAAGGTTGTCGAGAGAAACCTGCGTCTTGGAAAAGCCTTGCCCTGAGGATTCTCCGAGCCCTGCAAGGTAAGTTACCTTTATAAAATCTGTAGCCAGTTGATCCGCTGGTAAGAACAGGGCTTCCACAGCAGGATCTGGGTTGTCCTGCAGCCATTGCCGAATGCCGATGGACGCCATCCGGTATTCATCGCGGGCGCCTTCCCTTGTCCTACGCACACGATTTGGAGGGTCCAGCACCCGTTGAAAAACAATATCCCTGTAGTCTTGCATCGCACTTCGCATGGATAGACAGCGATTATAGAGATCTAGATGGACATCATACGTTACGCGATAGCGATCCAATGTGACCCATAAATACATTGGTACTAGCAGGCCTGCAACGACGAGAACGAATAGCGGGATAGCGTACCCAAACATCAATCGTCGGGCTAGTCGAGATGACTTTGGGACCAGCATTCGCGGCGTTGGCATCAGGTCAACAAGTGCTCAAGGCCATAGGTCAAGCCTGTTCGTCCGATGGACTGTCGCACGGCAAGTACTACGCCTGGCATAAAACTGGTTCGGTCAATGGAATCATGGCGAATCGAAAGGCGCTGCCCAGGAGCGCCGAAGATAACTTCTTGGCTAGCCACATAGCCTGGGAGACGCACCGCATGTACAGGAACTGTGTCAAATGCTAATCCACCACGAGCACCTTGAACGGATTCAAAAGCTCCAGATGGCAGGGGGGATGGCGCTTGCGTACGGCTTTCGTGAATCATCTGTGCTGTTTTCATCGCCGTACCGCTTGGGGCATCGACCTTTTTTTCATGGTGATACTCGATGACTTCGGCATCCGGGAGGTACTTTGCAGCGATCGCCGCCATCTGCATCATCAGCACGGCACCGATGGCAAAGTTTGGAATTACGAGGACTGGAATTCCAAGCTGGTGCGAGCGTGTGTCCAAGTCGGTTAGCTGAGATACGGTTAGGCCCGTTGTGCCCACCACGGGAATCACGCCACAGTTTAACGCAGTAACAATGTTCACAAATGCCGTTTCAGGAATGGTGAAATCGACCATCACTTGAGCCTTCGAATCCGTGAGCGATGCGGCCAAGTTGTCACCGACTTCAATCGATGCAACCACTTCCATATCAGTCTCTGCAGTCACTGCACGGACAACTTCACTACCCATTCGACCGAGGTAGCCGGTCACTGCAACACGAATCATTCTGAATCTCCAAATGGTCCTAGCGCGACAACAGTGCAATCATCCAATGAATTTGGAAGGTAATTCGCTGCAGCTGTTTGGACATCTGCGAGTGTCACACTGTCAATCCTGCTGACTATTTCATCCAGCGGTGTGATTTCGTCATACGTCAGGAGTGCTTTACCAAGACGCGTCATCCGGCTGGACATCGATTCCTGCCCCATGATCAATGCGCTGCGGAATTGGGTCTTTGCGCGGGATAACTCACCAGCTTCGACACCGGATGCACGGAGTTTTGCAAACTCCGTTTGAATAACATCCAGACAGAGCTCGAATGACTCCATCGATGTACCGCCGTAGGCACCAGAAACGCCAATCTCATCGTATGGCTGGACGTAGGAGCCGATGGAGTACGCCAAGCCACGCTTTTCTCTGATTTCCTGAAAGAGGCGCGAGCCCATGCTTCCACCGATGATGCAGTCGAGGAGCATCGCCGCGTAACGGTCATCTGCATGGTGGGTCGGCCCGCGTTGACCGAGACAAAAGTGAACCTGCTCTGTATCTTCAGCGATATAATTCCGCCCCGTACAGACATTTGGTAGAGCAAGCGGTGTTCTTGCTGTTCCGCGGCCAAGGTGTCCCATGGCGGCTGCTATTTGCTCAACGACCAGATCGTGGTTGACATTTCCAGACAGGGCAATGGTGATACGGCTCCCCTGATACCGCTCTGCCATCAGCTTGCGGAGGTGCTCTGGTTCTGCCGCGGCTATGACATCTGCCCGCCCAATGACCGGTACGCCAAGGGCATGTTTTGGAAAAAGAGTTTCGGCGAAAATATCGTGGACGAGGTCTTCAGGGTCATCGTCCCGCTGCTTGATCTCTTCGAGAACCACGCCACGCTCGCGGTGTGTCTCTTCGACAGGAAACAGCGGATCCGTCAGCATATCGGAAAGGATATCAATGGCGGTTGTGACATCCCCCGCAAGAGTCCGCATGTAATAACACGTATGCTCACGGTCCGTGAAGGCATTCATGTAACCGCCGATAGCATCCACTTCATCTGCAATCTGTTTCGGGGATGGACGCTTTGTGGTGCCTTTGAACACCATGTGCTCTAAAAAGTGGGAAAGGCCCTGTTCCTCGTAGGTTTCATCCCTTGACCCGGCTTGAACCCAGAATCCGACAGCAGCGGATGCTACATGCGGCACGTTCTCGGAAACGATGCGAAGGCCATTTGGAAGCGTAGTAAGTTGATAGTTTTCAGTCATGCGGACCTAATCGGGAGTGGATGCCGCTAGTGTAGCGGTGATTTCTTGGACGATGCAATTTACGGAACGTGTAACCCGGTCAAATGCATCCAGGGTGTGGGTTTCTTCGCGCAAACAGGGGATGTGTATAAACAGCGCAGGAACAGCTGCGTGAAAGTGTCGTGCAAGGAAATAGGTGTGATTGCACAAAAACGATCCTGCGGTCAGCGAGACGGTGACATTTGCGTGGCTGTCATCCACGGGAACTACATTCTGTATGGAATGGACATTGAGATTGCTGAAGTAGGCATCGGGGCCGGCATCAATAATCCGTGTTGGTTCCGTTACAACGCCATCATTGTCTGGCATTCGGAAATCATCATGATTCAGGGCGACGAGCTCCAACCGGATAACTTCCTCGGGGCCAGCCTCGCCCAGCATAACAATCGCATCAGGAGCATGTCCTCTGACAAGCCCTGTCAGTGCTTGATAAACCGTGTTCCGCCGTACTGGGAGGATGCCGGTTCGTAGGCTTGGCGCTGCAGCTGAGAGTCGCTGCAGAATCGTCTCCGATGCGTTGACATCCGAGTCGCCAAAAGGCTCGAAGGCGGTAACCAGTACCACCTTCGTTTGTTCAAACACTACTTACCCAGCTTTCGCAGGTTTTGAAGACATCGGTTGATGCCATCAAGTGCTGGAAGGGCTTCATCTTCATATTCGACGATGTACCACTTGGTGCCTCCAGTGGTTTCGCAGACATCGAAGATTTCTGTAAATGGGACATCTCCTTCACCGACTGGGGGGGCGTAGCTGTTGTTGGCGACATCGTATTCTTTGAGGTGAACCGTCGTTGCACGGCCTGGGTAGGCCTTCAGAAACGGTAGCGCATCGCCGCCACCTGACAGTGCATTTCCAGTGTCAAACTGCATCACAACCGATGGATCCGCGTTACCAAAAAAGACATCCCAAGGAAGCTCAGTCTCACCAGGCAGGACTTTGAACTCCTTGTCATGGTTGTGGTAGCCGGTTCGTAGTCCGTGTGGCGCTAGTGCGGCACTGATGGCGCTGAGCTCTATTGCGGCATCCCGCCATTCAGCATTTGTCGATGCCGGCAGCCATGGGACGATGAGAAATTCATTGCCAATGATGTGTGCGAATTCTATGGAAGCTTCGAGTTGATCGCCTTGAAGCGTTTCGATTCCTACGTGGGCGCCGGCTACAAGGAGGCCTTCGGCATCAAGCCAAGTGCGTATCTGTGCGGCACTGTGACCATACCAGCCAGCAAACTCGACGCCCGCGTAACCCATTGCACGAATCTTTGCCAAAGTTCCCGGCAGGTCTTGTTCAGCTTCGTGGCGGACACTATAAAGCTGTACTGCGATTGGTAAGTTACCCATAAGATTATGCCTTTCGTCGTCGGCGGAGGATTTCATCGGTGAGAACACCCGCCATGATAACAGCGCCAGTTACGGCGAATTCCAGTGATGATGGGATGTGCAGGAGGGTGACAAGGTTTTGCAGGACGCGGAGGAGGGTTGCTCCGAGAACAACTCCAACGATGCTGCCTTCGCCACCGCGGAGACTGCAGCCACCGAGGACGGCAGCTGCGATGCCGTAGAGCTCGTAGCTGTTGCCATGGGTTGCAGGGCCAACGGTATTCGTGAAGAAAGCAAGCAGGATAGCCGCAACGCCAGTCAGGACACCACAGATAATGTAGGCCTTCATAATGACGCTATTTGCGTTGATACCTGCGTAGCGGGCGGCATCTTCGCTTCTGCCAACCGCAATCAGGTGACGTCCAAAAACGCTTCTATGTAGGACGACCCAGAGGACTGACGCTACCAATATCAGCAGCCAGAATGTATTGGGGATGCCCAGAGTATTGCTGTTTGAGATTGGTGGAAGCCACTCAAATCCCTTTGCCATACCAAAGCCTTTGGTTTCATCATTGGCGATGGTTCGGGCAATTCCCCGGTAGACGAGGAGACCGCAAAGGGTGACAAGGAAGGGTTGCAGCTTGACTTTGGTCACAAGAATTCCGTGGAGGACACCAATTGCTGCGCCAAGCCCGATGGTAATCGCGACGGCCATCACGGGCGGTGTTCCGCGTTCGAGCAACATCGCAATCGCTACACCAAGGAGGGCAAAGACAGCACCTACGGATAGATCAATCCCACCAGTAATCACCACAAATGCGAGACCGAGGCTGAAAATTCCATAGATGCCCGTTAGTCGGGCCATGTTTTGAAGGTTTTCAGGCCGCAGAAAGTTTGGGTTTTGAGCACTGGTCATCAAGCAGAGTAGGACCAGTAGTCCAAAGATTCCCAGCTCCTTACGGGCGAGAAATGTCTTTAGGGATGCCTTATTAGTCATGATGTACAGCCAATCTCAAAATGGATTCCTCCGTTGCGTCGCATCGCGGAATACTTCCGGTAACTTCACCGTTACGTAAAACCAGAACACGGTCAGAAATACGCAGGACTTCCTCCATGTCACTCGATATCACCAGTACAGCGACATCGTCAGCCGCCAGCGCACGAATGAGCTTGTAAATCTCATCCTTTGCACCAACATCAATGCCGCGGGTAGGCTCATCGAAAATCATCACCTTTGGCGACAATGCCAGCCATCGGGCGAGAACCACTTTTTGTTGGTTTCCGCCAGAGAGGTTTGCCGCTGCCATTTCGACGGAAGGAGCCTTGACGGTTAGCGCATTTGCGCGCTCTTGGGTAACACGCGCTTCCTTTGCACGGTTCACCAGGCCTCCGGATTGCATGTTGGCGAGGTCTGGAAGCGAGATGTTTTCCCGGATGCTGAGCGACACCACTAAGCCGTGATGGCGCCTGTCTTCAGGCACAAGGTAAAGCCGGTTGGCGATGGCCACCTGAGCGCTGGTGATCGAAAGGGGAATACCACTAAGGCTGATGGTTCCAGTAACCGCTGGTGTGATGCCAAAGAGGGCTTCAGCAAGCTCAGTGCGACCCGCGCCAACGAGACCGGCCATCCCGACGATTTCTCCCGCACGTAGCGTAAAAGAAGCCTTGCCCATTGGGTGCCGAAGCGTTGTCAAGTCTTTTACATCGAGGATGACTTCACCTGGTGTTCGTGGCACGTATGAGTTATCACCGGAGATATTCCTCCCGACCATCGTAGCAACCATCCGGTCGTGTGTGAGCTCTGTCTTTGCGAGCTCACCGGCATTATGGCCATCACGTAGTACAACGGCGCGGTCTGCGACCGCGGTCACCTCGCCAAGACGGTGGGTGATATACACGATTGCAACACCTTGTGATTTGAGCTCGCGGATAAGGTCAAGCAGCGTCGCTGTTTCCGTTGGCGTCAGCGAGGATGTTGGTTCATCGAGGATGAGAATCTTCGCATCTTGTGCGAGCGCGCGCGCAATCTCAATCAGCTGACGGTGTGCAATAGGAAGGTTTGAAAGGGGTGTTGTTGGGTGGATATCCAGGCCGACGCGTTTGGTTGCTTTGGATGCAATCGCATGCATCGCCGGAACATCGAGCATCCCAAGCTTGCTTGGTTCACGTCCGAGGTTAATGTTGCCTGCAACATCGAGGTTGTCCAGGACGGAAAGTTCCTGATGGACAAATGCGATACCAAGCTTGCTGGCAGCAGCGGGGGAAGCGGGTTTGGCAGGCGTTCCACCAATGGTGACGACGCCACTGTCAGGTTGCACGACACCGCCGAGGATTTTCATCATCGTCGATTTGCCAGCGCCGTTTTCACCGAGGAGCGCGACAACCTCGCCTGGCATCACGGTTAAGGAAACATCGTTTAAAGCGACCACTCCGGGATATCGCTTGGATATCCCGGACATGGTCAAAGCTGGGACAAGACCTGACAATGTCAGCTCTTGCCTGTCAACTTCTTCAGCTCAGCCCAAAAGGTATCTACATCGGTTTGTTTGATAACTCTGGTAGGAACGATGATCTGCTTGTTTGCAGGGATTTCAGGCTTCTCACCCTTGAGGAGGTCAGACATCATCTTGACAGACTGATAGCCAAACTCGTAAGGCTGCTGAACTACTGTTCCTGCAACATGGCCGTCTTTAATGGCCTGAAGTGTCTCATCTTGCTCATCAAAGGCAACAATCTTGATCTTGCCAAGCTTGCCTGCATCCTTCAGCGCGGACACGATGGCCGGTGCGTTGTATGCGAAGAGACCGACCATTCCGACGATGTCAGGATTGGCAGACAGAATTTCGGTGACGTTTGTCTTGGCTTTTGCCTGATCAAAGTTGTCTGTACGCGTATCAACAACGGTAATATTGCTGCCCTTCAAGGCATCCTTGACACCCTGAATACGCTCTTTGGCGTTTGCCTGGTCTGTCGTTCCCACGAACAGAACGATTTTGCCACCCGCTGGAAGGACTTCCTTGACGAGCTCGCCCGCCTGCTTGCCAGCAGATACATTGTCGGTGCCGATGTAAACCGTACGCTTGGATTCCGGTGCATCAGAGTCCTGTGTGATCAAAATAGCCTTATCAGCGACTTCGTTCAGGTAGGTTGTCTGGTTTGCAGGATCCTTTGGCGAAATTGCAATCGCCTTGACGCCATCTGCGAGGAGGCCATCAACAATTGCCTTCTGCTCTTCAGGTGTGCCCTGAGCAGGCATTTTGAATTCGACAGTGACATTGTCAAGCTCGCCATCGGCCTTTTGCGTACCAGCCTCTGCTATTTTCCAGAAGTCAGCCACGCAGTTCGTGACAAAGGCGATTTTCGTGGATGAGCCTGCACCCGCAGTTTTGTCGCCGCCAGCACTACCAGTATTACAACCTGCTGCCATGCCAAACATCGCAACAGCACAAATGAGAATCCGTCGAGAAAGCAACATCAACGTCGATCTCCTAGTTTTAGTTGGACGACCGGTGGAACATTGGATATCCAACAGCCGAATCACCCTGAATGTTACAACACTCCATGTAGATTTCCCTTGCACTTTCCGACAACAAGATTGTGATTCGTGATTCCTAGGTGGATTCACAGATGGAGGATGTCTATGACTATTCGGCAAATGACTACATTTTGTGGCTACGGATTGATGGGGGCTTTGGTTACATGCAGTGTTGCTGCAAACGCGCAGGATAATAGGCCAACTGTCTATCTTGGAGTTGGAGAGCTCCGTGGCACGATCGAACGATCTGTTGGTGGCCCGCGCACCATGTCTGCTCAGGTCTCAATTCCGTCATCAATCGATGGACTTTTGGCACCGAATCTCGGTAAAACAACCTATGATTTGCATTACTCAAGCTCAAGCAGCAAGGGTGGAAGCTTTTCAACCATTGGTGTGATGCTCACCCAGCGTGTTCCGCTCGGTGTGACTCCAGATGATGAAAACCAGGATAAGGTTCCTTATTTTGGCTTTGGATTCGGCTTTGGAATTACAAATGCTACTGTCAAAGGCACCGTTGGCGGAGAGCCTTTCAGTGTCTCAAAGCAGTCATCTAGTAGGTTGGTTCGCGTCTGCTTCGGCAAGCAGATTAACCAAAAGTTGTCGGTTGAGCTAGGCTATGTCCTTGCACCTGCCGTCGGTGCCCTGAAGCCAAACCATCTGTCCCTGAACCTTGGCATTCGTCTCTAGCGAAATGTCCACCATTTGCGCGCGGGCTGTGGCCATGAATGGCTCTCAAAGCCATGCGTTTTCAGCCATAGCTCGAGCGCAAGTACCAACCATATCTTGACACCATGACGCGGATAAGTCATCGGTGCATATTGCAACCATTGTCGCAGTGGCTCCTGCTGGATGTATGGCGCGATACACGCCTCCTTTCCAAGAAGCAATTCTTCCGCCCATGGCTTAAGCGGACCACGAAACCACTTCTGCACAGGGACCATCATCCCGCTCTTTGGGCGTTTGATGACAGCATCCGGCAGCAAGCCCTTCACTGCATCTTTCAGGACGGCCTTTTCCCGCCGGCCATCCAGTTTTAGTGATGCCGGGACTTCAAAGCCTGCCTGAACAATCCGTTTGTCGAACAGGGGAGAATGTGCCAAAACATCTGTCGCATCCCCAATATCACGGACCTTTGCCAGAATCTGATCTGCACCTTTAAGGCGGACATTCATCCACATTAAGCGGTTAAGAAACGACTGCATCATGGCTGAGTCGTCACTCAGATACGGATGGAGAAGCTGCGAGAGTCCATGCGTGTCTGGGAGCTTTATCTCTGGATGCACGAGAGTCTCAAGGTCATCAAAACACTTCTGAAAGGAACGGAAGTACATGGATGCAAGCTCATCGGCATGGCCACCGTAAACCTGATGCAAGACCATCGGGACGTTTTTAGGTCCGCCAAATGTCGGGTCGCCCCCTTCGCCATTGAAGATATGCCTGAGGCCAAGCGATGCAGCTTTTTCGAACATCATCAAGTTCGGGGTCGTTAACGGATCGCCAATCGGGTCATCTAGCATGCCCATCACATCGGCAGTACGCTCCTGAATCGTCTGTTCGGTTATTTCAAGCACATGATGTTTTGTCCCGAGGTGCTCTGCGACCATCCCCGACCATTCGAGCTCATTGGCATAGGCATCTCCAAAGTGGATGCTAATCGTGTGGACATCCCCGTCATGCAGCTGCTTCACAAATGCCGCCACTAACGATGAATCAAGCCCACCAGACAGAAAAACGCCGATTGGTTGACCTGCGAGTGGAGCAAGGTGTTCGGCGATGACGGTGGTGAGCAGCTCCTTTAGATGTTTTGCGTACCAGTCCAGTGGCCGATCGAAGTTATTGGAATCCAGAAGGAGCGGAGCATCGGTAGGGGCGAGCCCAAGGCCATCCCAGTCCACTCCCGGACGCAGCTCGGAAACCCCGGCGAACATCGTTCGACTCCCGGGGACAAATGCGCAGCAGAGGTAATCGATGAGAGCCCGCTCATCGATAGTTCGGGGAGAATCCGCAAGGTTTACTGGATGCGGTGCGGTTAGGAGTTTGCCTGGATGGTGACGGTAATAGACAGATTGTTCCCCAATGGCATCCCGGAAAAGCCTATCCAAAGCTGTCTGGCGCGGATGCATCGAAGGCTGCAGTGTCTCCACCACCCATCCATGGACTAAAGCCCGCATCGTGGTAAGCGTAACCCGTTGGACTCCACATATAGCCCATCAGGAATACTCCGCCCATGGAATCCCAATCATCTTGGTAGATGGCCTTGGATGCCTCAGAAAGTCCCATATACGCCGTCTTTAGGAGCTTTGCGGGCCGGATTCCAGAAAGGGAACATGTGTACCCCTGATTCAGCCAATTAAGTTCGTCAGTTGGAAGGCGTGTTTCAACCACACCGGTCTCACCGTGTTCGACGAGGAGCTTTTGCGCCCAAGCTTGCCGAGGGCTGAGTCCGATGTCCGCAATCCAGATACGTCGATCGCCAAACCATTCGGCTGAGCGCAGTGTCGCTGCGGCTGCAAATGCACTTGCGGATGCATCATGAAGGTATGCGACAACCAGATCAGGATTCCGGCCCAGCATCGTCATGATGGCATCCCGGCGGTCCGGCGCTGGGTAGCCACCATCCGCGCTCAGGACAGCACAGTTGTTTTCGAAGTGAAATCGATTCGCGACGAGCATCGCGGCGATATCCGCATTGTCCACAATCAGACAGCGGTCAAAGGAGTAGTTGAGCAGCTCTGGGAGAACGGGTGTTGGCGTTGCGGTGTTAGGATTGGCATCCACAAGGCCTTCAGGCTCCCCGTGGATCCGGCGCCATTGGTTGTAGTAGTAATGGGTGAATGTTTCAAAGCTCATCGGTGGCCCAGCGACCTTGGCTGGAGCGGAGCCGCCAGCAGCTCCACCGACGCCCAGAGCGAGCATTAATGGAACAAGCGCCACGATTCCCACCGCAGTGCCACATCCAGCGGTTGCCGGTGCCGGCAGGCGTCGCAGGAATTCGTAGTAAAGCTGCTTGTTGGTAAAGGAGTATTTGCCAGCAGAGCCAACTGCAATGATTGCTTTTTGAAAAAGCATATCAGTGACGGCGATGTGGTTTGCGTAGGCGGGTGGCCGTTGAGGCGCTGTTCCACCCATGTGGTCCGCCTGAACGATGAAGTCCATACGGGGGAGTCCGGTGAAGGCAAATCGATGGAGACACGAGGAACACTTGCTCGTCGCGCGTGCTATTTTGTTTGGTGTATTACTCTGACAATGAATGCACTTCACGGAAGAC